>JANOAP010000528.1:0-10786 GCA_031411175.1 Rhodoferax sp.
CGCAGCGCATTTTGGCGCTGACACAGGGGTTGACTCAAGATGACCTGGTGCTGTGCCTGATTTCAGGCGGCGGCTCGGCGCTGCTGACCCTGCCTGCCGAGGGCCTGAGCCTGGAAGAAAAGCAGGGCATCAACAAGGCCCTGCTGGCCAGCGGGGCCAACATTGCCGAAATGAACTGCGTGCGCAAGCACCTCTCGCGCATCAAGGGCGGCCGCCTGGCCCAAGCCTGTGCGCCGGCCCGCGTGGTGACGCTCACCATCAGCGATGTGCCGGGGGACGACCCGTCAATCATCGCCAGTGGTCCGACCGTGCCCGACGCCACGACCTGTGCTGACGCGCTATCAATACTGGAGCGCTACAAGATTGATATACAAGGGCCAGTGGCCGATTTTCTTCGCAATGGCGCGCTGGAAACGCCCAAACCGGGTGATCCGGCTTTCACGCGTAACGGTCAACCCCACGAGGTCCATCTGATCGCCACACCCCAGCAGTCGCTGGAGGCCGCCGCCGCCGCCGCAAGGGCTGTGGGGCTGAACGCCTACATCCTGAGCGATGAAATGGAAGGCGAGTCGCGCGAAGTGGGCAAGGTGCACGCCGCGCTGGCCCGGGCGACTGCAAACCACGGCAAGACCTTCCAGAAACCCTGCGTCATCCTCAGCGGTGGTGAAACCACGGTCACCCTGCGTCCGCGTGCGCCAGGCGCCGCTAAAGGCAGAGGCGGGCGGGCTGGTGAGTTTTGTCTTGGCCTGGCGTTGGCCTTGCAGGGACAAAGCGGCGTTTATGCGCTGGCAGCAGACACCGATGGCATCGATGGTGTAGAGGACAATGCCGGAGCATTTGTCGCGCCAGATACCCTGGCGCGGGCCGCAAGTCAGGCCCTGAAAATCGACCGGTACCTTGACCGCAATGACGCCTATGGTTACTTCGAGGCACTGGGTGATCTGCTGGTGACCGGGCCAACCCACACCAACGTCAACGATTTCCGGGCAATTCTGGTTTTGTAGCAACCTGTTCTGCGATTTCTTGAGCGAAGTTTGATTTCGCTCAAGGTCTCAGGCGCGAACGCCGCGCACAGTCGGGCCATGCCCACCTTTGAGTCTCTGGCTTCTTCTTCGCTGTTGATGCCACCTGCCCAGGTTTCCATTGAGCGGAAAAACTGTGCTGCAGGTGTGTTGCTGCTGGAGCGGGGCGTGTCGCCCTGCTTCGTCACCTATGTTGAATCAGGTCGCGTGGCGTTGGGCGTGATGGAGGGGCAAATTCTGACGCACCAACTGGGCGTAATGAGCGGGCCCATCTGGCTTGAGGCCAGTGCCGCCGTGTTGAACGCACCCAGTGTGGTGGACGCCATGGCCGAGACGGACGTGGTTGTGCGGCGCGTTCCGGTTGCAAGCTTCCGGCAGTCATTGGCAGCATTGCCGCAGGAAGCCCGTGCCCTGCTGCACGACGTGGCCATGGCACACCGCCAGCAGACCGAGTTGGCTGTGAGCCGCTTTGTCAAGGATGCGCAATCGCGTTGTGCAGAATGGCTGCTGGCCCATGCGAAAGTGGGTGAGAAAGGTGCCGTGGCTGTGCACCTGAGCGAACCCAAACGCCTGCTGGCCGCCAAGCTGGGTATTGCGCCTGAGACGCTCTCACGCGTACTACGTCATTTACGTGACCGGGGCCTGATCAGCGGGTCTGGCCGGGTGGTGAATGTGCTGGACTCAGAGTGCCTGCGTTCGCTGGCGGGCGTTTGAGTGGATGAGCCCGCCAGGGGGCTGTGGTGATTCAAGTTTAAATGAGCAAGTTACGGAATATGCGCGCGCGGGGTCGCCGTCGCATGTCCAAAGGCATCCACAGAGGCCTGGTCGGCACCGCTCAATCGATCCGGTAAAGCCGCGCTGCGTTGTCATGAAAGAGTAGCTGCTTTTCCTGTGGGCTTGCGCCGGAAGCAAGTCGCTTCAGAGCGTTCCACACCACCCCGTAGCTGGCCGCACTGCGGTCCACCGGAAAGTTACTCTCGAATAGGCAGCGCTGCGCGCCGAAGATGTCGAGCGTGGGTTCCATCAGCGGCCGCCACGCATCAGCCAGTTCCTGCGACGAGGGCGGCTTTGGCAGGCCCGCAAAGTCAAAGCCGTACACGGCCGTGCCGAGCCCACCGAGCTTCACATGCACGTTGGGGCACTGCGCCAGGCGCTTCATCCACGGCAGCCACTCCTGCAATGCCTTGCCCTGTTGGCCAGCATAGTGGACAACACCCAGCACGCCACCAATGTGGTCGAGCACCAACGGAATGCGCGGGAACGCAGCCGCAAGTTCCAGTACATCTTCCAGCTGGGTGTGGTAAACCCACGCGTCGAAGCTCAGCCCCTGTTTTTCCAGGCAGGCATAGCCTTCGCGGAAAGCTGGGTCGGCATACAGATGGGGTATGGGGCGCGGCAAGACCCCGTGCTTGAAAGCCGGGTGGTAGGCTGCGCTGTTACGTACGCCGCGAAAACGGCCCTGGCCCGCAAGCACATGCGCAGCGAGCACCTCGTCAACAGCACCGCCCAGGCGTAAGTCGGCGTACCCCACGATGGCCGCGGCCACCCGCGTCTTCTGCTGGCGCAAGTTGGGCTCGCGTGTGATGGCAATCACCGCCTCGGTCTCGCCCACCGGGCGCAGAGCCTCCGGGCTATGGGCTTTGTACTGCCAGCCACACTGCACGTACACCGTGGCGCGAATGTCATGGCCCGCACCGTCTTCCAGCAAATCATCCGGCAGGTAGCCGCCCCAGTGCTCGGAGAAGTGGTGGTGTGCATCGATCACGGGCAAATCCGGCTCCAGCGGTGCCTCTTGGCTCGCGGCCAGCCAGGCCGGGTCTGGCTGGCGATGGGGTATCTGTAGCAGATCCTGCGCTGGGTTGGTAATCGCCATACTCAGACGCCCAGGTAGGCTTTGCGGACGAAGGGGTCATCCAGCAACTCGGCCCCCTTACCCGACTTGACCACCTCACCGCGCTCCAGCGCATAGGCGTTGTGGGCCAGCCGCAGCGCAAGGCGTGCGTTCTGCTCAACCAGCACGATGGACATGCCCCCCGCGTTCAGTTTGCGTATGGCATCGGCGATCTCGGCGACCACCTTGGGCGCAATGCCCAGAGAAGGCTCGTCCAGCATCAGCAGCTTGGGGCGTGCCATCAGCGCGCGGCCAATGGCCACCATCTGCTGCTCGCCACCGGACAGCGACCCCGCCAGCTGGCTGCGCCGCTCATGCACGCGTGGGAACAGCGCATAGACCTGACGCAGCGAATCGGAGCGATCCATGGCGGACTTGATCGTGTGGGCACCGACCAGCAGGTTCTCCAGCACCGTCATGCGACCAAAAAGCCGCCGGCCTTCGGGTGACAGGGCAATACCGCACTGCACCCGCTGCTCGGGTGACAGGCGCTGCACCTCCTCGCCTTCAAGCCGGATCGTGCCGGTGCTGGCGGCCACGATGCCTGCGACAGCCTTCAGCGTGCTGCTCTTGCCTGCGCCGTTGGAGCCGATCAATGCGACCATCTCCCCCTTGCTCACGCGAAAGCTCACCGAGCGCACGGCTTCCATCAGCCCATAGTGAACACTGACGTTCTCAACTTCAAGCATGGGCATAGTCAGGTGCTCCCAGGTAGGCTTCGATCACAGCCGGGTTGGCGCGCAGCTCGTCCGGGCTGCCTTCGGCAATCTTCTCGCCATGGACCAGTACGACGATGCGTTCGCAGATTTCCATCACGATGGCCATGTGGTGTTCGACCAGCAGCACCGTGAGGCCGTGGTGATCACGTAGCCCGCGCAACAGCCGGGTGAGTTCATTGCACTCCTCATGGTTGAGCCCAGCTGCGGGCTCGTCCATCAGCAGCATGGACGGTTTTGCGGCCAGCCCAATCGCGATGCCCAGCTTCTTCTGCAGGCCATAGGCCAGTGCGCCAGCGCGCACATTGCGCCATTCCTGCATGTTCACGATGTCAATCAACCGGTTCACTTCCGACGCGACCTCGTGGGCCGGCAGCAGCCCATGGGATCGCCGCATCAACCGCTGCGGTGCCGACCCCTGGATGCGCGACAGCAGCGCATATTCGATGTTGGTGGCTACAGTCTCATCCGGGTAGGTTGTGGTGGACTGGAAGGTGCGGGCCAACCCCGCCGCGACGATGGCACTGGGCCGCCGCCCGGTGATGTCCTGGCCGTTGAAAACAACCCGGCCTTGGGTCGGTGCCAGCACGCCGCTGATGCAATTGAACGCGGTCGTCTTGCCCGCGCCGTTCGGGCCGATCAGACCGACGATCTCTCCCGTAGCCACCGAGAAGGAAAGATCCCTCACAGCCGCCAGGCCACCAAAGTGCTTGGCCAGGCCTTGAACCTCGAGCAGTGCATTCATTTGGCCGTCTCCGGGGGTATCTTGGCGCTCAGGATGCTGGCAATGCCCCCCGGCAAGAAGCGCAGGATCAGGATCAGCGCCGCGCCATAGAAGATGTGCTGCGTCTGCACCGCGCCACGGAACAGCTCCGGCAGCGGCGTCAGCACCAGCGCACCCAGCAGGGGGCCATAAAGCGACTTGCGGCCGCCAATGACGAGCATGGTGATGAACGCCACGGAGGTGCTGGTGTTGAACGACTCCGGTGAGACGAAACCGATGTAGCGTGCCGTCAGCACCCCGCCAAGCGCGCCCAGCGCGCTGCCGCCCATGTAGGCCACGATCTGCAGCCGCAGCACATTCAGCCCGGTCGATTCCGCCAGCGCGGGATTGGCCGCCACGGCGGTCATCGCGCGGCCCAGCGGACGGCTGAACAGCCACACCATGAAGCCGACGGAGGCCACCGCCAGCACCAGCGCCAGACCATAGAACCGCTCCCGCGTATCAAACGCGAAGCCGCCAATGCTCAAGGGTGGAATCGCCGCGATCCCGTTGGCCCCTCCGGTCACGGAAACTGCATCCAGCAGCACCAGCCGTACCAGTTCCGCAAAGGCAAATGTGACCAGCACGAAGTAGACACCACGCAGCCGCAGGATCACCCAGCCCAACAGGCAAGCGACCCCACCGGCGACGATGAGCGCCAGTGCTGCCGCAGAGATGGTGCCCAAGCCCCATGCCGATGAAAACAGCACTGCGCCGTAAGCACCCAGCGCAACGGGGGCCGAATGCCCAAACGAAAGCTGCCCGCAACGGTCGATGAGGGACAATCCATTGACGATCACGATATTGATGCAGGTCAGGATGGCCAAGTGCAGGACGAACTGGCCTGCCGACCACGGCCATGCTGCGCACAGGATACCGACGGCAGCGAGACCCAGTGCCGCGGAGCTGGCCATACGTGAGCGCCCGCGGAACCAGCTCTGCTGGGCCGCCAGGTGCGCCCCCTCAAGGGGGGATGGGGCTACACGCAGTGAGCCCAAACGGGGGTGTTCCATATGTTCCATATCAAGCTTCTCCCCGGCCAATCAGGCCCCGTGGGAAGGCCAGCATCCCGACAATAACCAGTACAAAGATAAGCATGTCTGCCGTGCTGGAACTCAGGAACAACGATGAGTAACTTTCCAGTAGTCCGAGACAAAGCCCTGCAATGGCCGCCCCGGGAATGCTCCCCAGCCCGCCAAGAATCACGACCATGAAAGCCTTGAGCAGCGGTGTCTGCCCCATGAAGGGCGACACGGAGAACAGAGGTGCCATCAGCGCGCCACCCACGGCGGCCAAGCCCACACCAATGCCGAAGCCCAGCGGGTAGTAAAAGCGCGCTCGCACGCCCTGGATCGATGCGGTCTCTGAGTCCTCCACCACGGCGCGCAATCCACGCCCCATTCGCGAATGCCGCAAAAACACGTAGAGCAGCGCCAGCACGACGATGGCAAAGGCAACCACATACAGGCGGGAGTTCGCAACCGCCACGCCCAGGAGCGTCGAGGTGCCGACGGCGATAGACGGCAGCGAGACCGGATCCGCGCCAAACATCATCAAGGCCAGGTTCTGCAAGATCAACGCGAGCCCGATGGTCACGATCATCCCGTTCAGCTCATCCTTGCGCAGCGGCTTCAGGATCAGCCATTCGAGCAGGCTGCCAATGACCGTCGTGATGACAAAACTCAAGGCCACGGCCAACAGGAACGGCACGGCCAGCTTGACCACCAGGGCGTAGGCAACAAAACCACCCAGCATGTAGAACTCGCCATGCGCGAAGTTCACCATCCGCATCACGCCGAAAACCAGCGTGAAGCCGACGGCCATGAGCAGGTACAGCAGACCGACGATCAGGCCATTGACCGTCGCCTGTCCAAGCAAGAGATTCCAGTCCATAGTGCTGCCAGAGCCGCGTCAATTGCAGCCGTCGCTGACGGTGCAGCGCGCGCGGATCACTTCGACGCCGTTCTTGATCTCGGCGATGTAGAACGGCACAGCAAGCTGGTGGTCTACGCCGTAGTTGGCCTTGCCGGTCCAGTTCAGCTTACCCAAAGCGCCGGGAAAGTCCTTGAGTTTTTCCAGCTCGGTACGCACCTTGGCGGTGTCAGTGACGGTGCCCGCGCGGCGCATGGCCTCGAACAGCATGTTGGTGAAATCGTAGAACGAAGGGCTGAAACCATTGGGTACCGCCTTGTATTTGGCCATGTACGCATCGGTATAGGCGCGTGTCGATGGCAGGGCCGGGTCAAGCACCGCGTGCGCGAACATGCCTTCAGCAGCATCCTTACCGGCTACATTGATGATTTCTGCCGTGGCCGGGCCACCGGTACGGACAATCTTGCCCTTGAAGCCCAGTTCGCGTGCCTGCTTGGCGATCAGGCCAGCGGTGCCAGGCGCATTGCCATCGAGCTCAATCGTGTCAATGCCCCGGGCCAACATCCGCGTCAGCAGCGGGACAAAGTCCACGCGGTCACGCTCGAAGAACTCTTTCGCTGCCAGCTCGGCACCGGCTTTCTTGTAAGCCAGCTCCAGATCGCGTGCGATCACCTGGCCAGACTCGTCGTTGGGAAACAGACCGCCAGCCTTCTTGATGCCCAAGGTCTTCACCATCCAGGCGATCTGCGGCTCTGCGAATTCGAGCGTGGTCACCACGGGACGAAAGCTGAACGGCTTGTCAGCACCCAGCGCCTTGTTGGTGAAGCCCAGCGTCACTGTGATGACCTGGTTCTTCTCGGTGACCGGTTGCACCGCGAGCGTGGGTGCCGATCCTGTGGGGCCGATGATGTACTTGACCTTGTCCTCAAATACCAGCCGGTTGGCTACGGTAACGGCTTCGCCTGCCTGGTACTTGTCGTCGTAAGGAACCAGTTCTACCTTGTACTTCTTGCCTGCGACTTCCAGCCCGCCACCCGCATTGACCTTGTCGGCGGCGAGCTCGGCGGCGTTCTTCATCGCCTGGCCCCACGGCGAACCGGGGCCCGACAGCGTCACAATTGCGCCGATCTTGAGGGTTTCCTGAGCTGCGGTTTGAAGTGCGATGCTGCCCAGCAGCAGGGTTGCGAGTACGTGACGATGGACCTGATTCATGATGTCTCCAGAGAAAAAATGGGAGCGCTGAATCACGGTTAGGTGCACTCAGCGGGTGAGAAAAAATTCTCCCACGCGAGGCACCTCCAAGGACAATGAACAATGTGTATGCATTTATTCAGCGTATGAATAAAAGCGGGGCTGACCCAACTTCAAGACACCCGTTCAAGGCGCAAGCATCCCCCTCAGACCAGCGGGTCGAACTCGCGGTGAAGGTGGTCGTGAAAGCTCTGTACCGCCGTCGTAGCCACTACGCGGCGGGCGACGACGCTGCCGTAGCTTCTGACCGCGCTGAAGTCGGCCAGCTCCACGATGGCCCGCGATTCCCGGGCATTGATCTGCGCCATGGAACGTGGCAGAAAAGTCACGCAGCTTCCCGTATCGATCATGCCCATCAAGGTGGGTAAGGTCGAAGCGGTTAAGGACTCCAGCACGGCACCAAAGCGGGCAAACTCGACCGACAGCCGCTCACGCAGGGTCGTGTAGCGGTCCAGAAAAATCATCCGGTAAGGCAAGATCATTTCAATCGCGACCTCGTCATGCAGAGCCAGAGGATGCTTCGCGGGTACTACCAGCACGATAGATTCTTCCGCCAGCGGCTGGAACAGCAGGCTGCCGTAGTCCCCGTCCACGGCGGTCACGCCGATATCGGCTGCGCCGTCGGCTATGCTCTTGAGCAACATCTCGAAAGGCATGTCACGCAGCACGAGCTGCACGTCGGGAAAGCGCTTTGAATAAGAGTGGATGATGCGCGGCATGAAGGTCGCCGCGATCATCGGCGTGGCGGCGACCACCACCCGGTTGCGCGCCGCCTCCGACCGGTCGCGGAACTGGCGCAGCACCGTGTAAAGGCCGGACAGCGCTTCCTGGGCCGCAGCCCGCAGCAGAATGCCGTCGTCGGTCGCCTCCACGCTGCGGGTAGTCCGCTTGATCAGTTGCACGCGCAGTACTTTTTCAAGCCGCTTTACCCGGCTGGACACCGAGGGCTGCGAGACACACAGCCTTTCTGCCGCGCGGCTGAAACTGCCCTCTTCAAGCACCACCAGAAAAGTTTCCAACTCGGGGAGGTGAAAACGCAATTGCGGGTGTCTTGTACTTGTCAATGTGCTCTCGATAGGTCAGAAACGCCCAGGTTGTCGGGACGCTGCGGTGCTACCCGCTAGGAGAACATGGTACAGGGAGCCTCAAAAATAGGTGTTCACACCTGCAGGACAGCTACGCATTTTAGGTCTTTGACACGTTGGGCGATGCGTTCACAACTTAGGCCAGGGCCTGGGTGATGGAACGCACTGGCGTGTCCGGCGTCGCTGACAACAGGGCCCGCAGCACCGCATCGACCCGCTCAGCCGACAGGCCGATACCCGCGTTACCGCGAAACTTGGCCTCAATGTCCGCCAGCGAAAGTGCTCGCTCGCCGCTGCCCAGGTTCATCGGTACGCGCCGCGCGAGTTCGGTGCCATCCGACAGGCGGACCGACACGGCACCAGAGAAATATTTCGGGAAGGATGTGCCCACCTCCGCCACGCAATCGACCTTGGCTGCCAGCGCCAGGATGGCCGGGTCCGCCAGGCTGTCATCACTCAGCTCCGCCAGCGTGAACTGGCCCCGCAGCAGGCAGGCCGCTACGACGAACTGCGCGCTGAACTTGGCCTCGTAGTCGTTGCGCGGAATTCGCTTGGCGGCAGCGGGTTCGGCCACGATGTGGAGTGTGGGCTCGGGCAGCTCGCAGCGAATACGCTCGATGCGGCCCAGGTCACCCGCTTCCTGGCGCATGACCTCAGGTAATTGCAACGCAGCTTCCGCGCAGCCATGGATGAAATGGCATACCGGGTAGGGCTTGATGGCGGTCTGCAGCAGGGACCAACGCCTGCCCGGGCCGTCCAAACCTTCCAGGATGGACTCCGCGTCCACCCGGTCCACATGGTTTTGCAGGTGGGTCTCAAACAGGCCGAACTTGCCTTCGTAAGGGCGCAGCGGCCCCGCGAAGCCCGATTGGGCCATGTGTGCAGCGGTAATGCCCGCCATTGCGCCCCAGCCTGGGTGCATGCGTTTGGTCCAGGCACCGTCCTCCAAGAACACTTGCACGCCGGAGGCGGTGCTGGCCGCAATGCCCTGCGCGGCGACCAGCTGGTCCACACTCAGCCCCATCAATTTGCCGGCCACGATGGCTGCGCTGAAGTGCGATACCACGCCAGTGGCATGGAAGCCGACATGGTGAAAGCCACCATTGACCGCTTGCCCCAGGCGGATGCAAGTCTCCATGCCAGCCGCGTAGGCTGCTATCAACTCGCCCCAGGTCGCACCCCGCGCCTCGCCTACTGCCAGGGCGGCGGGCAGGCAGGCAACCGTTGGGTGCACGATGCTGGAGGGATGGGTGTCGTCGAAGTCCAGCCCGTGGATCAAGTAGCCATTGGCCAGCGCAGCATCGCGCGACGCAAGGATCCGGCCGCCGCCGATGACGGTGCATTCGCCAGCGGACCCGGCAGCGCGGATACCTGCAATGCCCGGCCCGGCGAACGGGAAGTTGCGTGAGGCGAAAGCCAGGCCTATGGCGTCGATGATGTGGTGGACTGACTTGGTCCATACCGCCTCGGGTAAATCGGCGGGCTTCAGGCCCTGGGTGAATTCGGCCAAGGCTGCCGCAATGCTGCGGGATGGCTGGCGCAATAGGGACGTGCTGTTCATGCTATTTTTTCAGGAGTAATGAGTCAAGTTATTCGCCTGCTTTGATGCGTGCGTCACGCACAACCTTGGCATAGCGGTCAATCTCTGTCTTGAGCAGGGAACGGAACTGTTCGGGCGTGCCTCCGGCACCGTCCACGCCCTGCGGGGCGATCTTTTCGTTGATCACCTTGTCGCGCACCACTGCATTCATGTGGCTGTTAAGCAGGGTGATGATCTGCGGCGGCGTGCCACGCGGTGCCAGCATGCCATGCCAGGCCACGACTTCATAGCCCGGCACGCCGGCTTCCGCCACGGTCGGCAGATCAGGGTAGGCCGCCAGCCGCTTGGGTGTGCCCACCGCAATGGCTCGCAACTTGCCAGCAGCAACGTGCTGCATGAGGGCCTCGGTGCCGCCGAACATCATGTTCACAGTCCCCGCCAACACGTCGGCCACCGCTGGCCCGGTGCCCCGGTATGGAATGTGCTTGGCCGAAACCTTGGCCAGGCTGAGCATGTACTCGGTCACCACCTGCAGATGGCCGCCCTGGCCGCTGGAAGCATAAGTGACGTCTGCCGGGCGGCGGCGCATCAACTGGATGAGATCAACCAGGTTCTGCGCGGGCACGGAAGGGTGCACCACCAGCAC
>JANOAP010000529.1:0-10806 GCA_031411175.1 Rhodoferax sp.
GAAGATCGTCTTCGAGCACATCACCACCCGCGAGGCCGCGCAGTACGTGGCCAGCGCTGACCGTCACGTAGGCGCCACCATCACGGCGCACCATCTGCTGTACAACCGCAACGCTATCTTCACCGGTGGCATCCGCCCGCACTACTACTGCCTGCCGGTGCTCAAGCGCGAGACGCATCGGCTGGCGCTGGTTGAGGCTGCCACCAGTGGATCGGCCCAGTTTTTTCTGGGTACCGACAGCGCGCCGCATCCCGCACACCTCAAAGAGCACGCCACTGGTTGCGCGGGCTGCTACACGGCTCACGCGGCGATGGAGTTGTATGCTGAAGCGTTTGACAGCGCAGGGGCGCTGGACAAGCTGGAAGCTTTTGCCAGTTTCAACGGGGCCGACTTTTACGGGCTGCCACGCAACACGGGCACCATCAGGCTCAAGCGCACTAGCTGGACGCCGCCCGAGAGCTTTGCATTTGGTGAAGCAGAGCTGAAACCCCTGCGATCCGGTGAAGCCCTGCCGTGGCGCATGGCCTAGAGACCATCGACTGGCGGGCGCCCTGGCTGGCACCGCTGGCTGATGTCGGGTTGCAACTCGCGGGTCAGGTCAATGCAGGTGCAGCCTGCCATGAGGCGCTGAATTCGCACATGGCACCCGTGCGCTTTGTCCCCCAATCCGCGCTGCCAGCTGGTGAAGCCTACGAGCACTATATTTTTCACAGTGGCAATTGCCCGACCCGCGAGGGCCTGCATGACTTTTTCAACGGATTGTGCTGGTTACATTTCCCGCAAACGAAGAAGCGGCTGAACCAGCTGCAGGCAGCGCAGATCAAGGCTGACGGCATTGGCCGGGTGCGCGGCGCGGTGCGTGATGCACTCACCGTGTTTGATGAAAACGCCGCCTTTCTGCACGCGCCCCAGCCGCTGTGGGATGCCCTGGTGGCCAAAGACTGGCACAGGCTGTTTGTAACGCTGAGACCTGTGTGGGCACAGGCCCGTCTGGTGCTGTTTGGTCACGCCTTGATGGAAAAGCTGGTTTCACCGCGAAAACCCATGACGGCCCACGTGTACCGGGCTTACCAAGCTACTGATTCAATAGCAGACCTGGACGCCTGGGTGGCTGCCGATTTGAGCGCCGGGAAGCTGGCGGGCAAGCCCTTTGCCCATCTGCCCGTGCTGGGCGTGCCGGGTTGGTGGCCGGGCAATGAGGATGCTGTCTTTTACGAGGATCTGTCGGTCTTCCGCGCACCGCGTGCCGGTGTAAACCCCGCCGAATAACCACAGCTTTTGTCGGCTAAGCCCCAAAAGGCTTGATTTTCCACCGGTCGCCCCTAATATTCGCGGCAACGGCCCACTCGTGCTGGGCCGCTTTTTCAAGGAAACCATGAAACGCATCATTTTGTTTGTTCTGACCAACGTGCTGGTTGTTGCCGTGCTGGGCATTGTGGCCAGCCTGCTGGGCGTGAACCGGTTCCTGACGTCCAATGGTTTGAACCTGGGCGCGCTGCTGGGGTTTGCGCTCATCATGGGCTTTGGCGGTGCCATTATTTCGTTGCTGATCAGCAAGCCGATGGCCAAATGGACCTCGGGCGTGCGCATCATCAACCAGCCGCAAAACGCTGATGAAGCCTGGATTGTGGACACGGTCAAAAAACTCGCAGACAAAGCCGGCATCGGCATGCCCGAGGTCGGCATCTTTGAAGGCGACCCCAATGCGTTTGCCACGGGCGCGTTCAAGAACTCGTCCCTCGTGGCCGTGTCCACTGGTTTGCTTCAGGGCATGACACACGACGAGATCGAAGCGGTTATTGGCCATGAAATTGCCCACGTTGCCAATGGCGACATGGTCACCATGACTTTGATCCAGGGCGTGATGAACACGTTTGTGGTGTTCTTGAGCCGCGTGATCGGCTATGCCGTGGACAGCTTTTTGCGCAAGGGCGATGACCGTTCGGGCCCCGGCATTGGCTACATGATCACGACCATCGTGCTGGACATCGTGCTTGGCTTTGCGGCTGCGATGGTGGTGGCCTGGTTCTCGCGCCACCGCGAATTCCGTGCCGATGCGGGTGCGGCTCAGTTGCTGGGCCGCAAACAGCCCATGATCAACGCGCTGGCCCGCTTGGGCGGCATGCATCCCGGCGAATTGCCCAAGAGCGTGGCAGCGTTTGGTATTGCCGGTGGCATTGGCAAGTTGTTCTCTACGCACCCGCCGATTGAAGAGCGCATTGCGGCGCTGCAAAACGCCCAGGGCTGAAGCGTGACGTCAGGGGTGCAGCACGCACCCGCCGCTGACCTTGCCATTCCATTTGGCCAGCATGGCCTGCTTGTAGTCCGCCAGCTCAAACGTGTGTGACACGTAAGGCGTGATCTGGCCGTCCGTGGCCCACTGCATGATCTGGTTGAAGCGGGGTGTGCGGATAGCCGGGTTGTTGACGCGGCTTGAAGTTGAAGATACGGGCGTAAGCATTTGAATCGGGTCAAAAGGTGATATTGCGGCTTTGCGCTGCCAGGGCTCGCGAAGCGCAACGCGCTTGACACACTCGTCAGCGCAATCAAAAATAATTGACCGTATCAATTCGCACCCCACCATATGCAATTGCGTAAGTTACTCTTCCCCCAGGTTTCTTCTCTGATCGTCGTTATATCTGTTGGCCTGTTTGGGGAACTGGATGCCCACGCGGCTGAAAGGTGTGCCGCAGGGGCCTTTCTTGGATTCGGTGGACAAGCCCTTGACCTTGTGAACGATGATGCCTTTTGGCTTGATCCCGATAGGGGTGGTAAAGGTGACAGTGCGACGTCAGCGATCGCAGACTTCAATAAGATGATAAACACCAACAAGGTACCGCGCCTCCTGTGCAGTTACAACGCAACCCTTAACGGGCTCAGCGCCCCAGTGATAGATCCTAATGGTCAAGTAGTTGGTCGCCTCTGGGTTGTACGCGAAGATTTGTGAGGTACGACGACAACCATCAATGCACACTGAACTACAGCTTCGACCACGACCTTGATGGTGGCAGGAGTCCTTATATCTATGCTGCTTCGGCCGTCGTTTGTACAGTCAGTTCGCAGCCCAGCCTTGCCTTGACGGGTGTCACGGAAGGCAAGCCCCGCAGCACGGCAAATTGGCGCGAGCTGGCCGTGACGGCACGGGTCACTCAAAACGGTGTGCCCGTTGCTGGAAAAGGTGTGAATTACAAGCTGACAGCAAAGGCAGGCCCTGACGGCCACGATCACAGCAACCTGTCTACCAAACCCGTCGGGTTTATTGTGGCGGGCGTTACAAACGCTGTCGGCGAGTTGAAGTCCGCCCACATACCGTCGGAGTTTTCCGGTATCTACTCGGTGGAAGCCTCATGCGATGGGTGTAGCAACAAGGCGACACTGGATGTCGCCGTGCGTGTGCCGGATTTGGTGGAATTGACACCAGATGCCGCAAATCCGCCCGCGTACACATTGGTGGGTGAAACCACATCACACGGCAGAAATCACTACTTTAGTGTGCCAGCGAAAGATGCACTAAACCTTCTCATAGGCGTCATGTCGGGCTTGGGCTGGGGGAACCCCGGCATCAATGACGCCAGTATCGTTTGGGGAGGGAGCTTTGACATTGGCGGGGGCTGGGGTAGCTCCCATGGAGGGCACCGCGAGGGTACGGAAGTGGACATATCGTTTCTTCGGCCCGGCCTCATCGAGCCTGCACTTCGTCAAAAATCCTTTGACGACCTCAAGAAAGGCAAATTGCGCTTGTCACCCCAAGTACTTTGGCACCAGTTTGACAACGCGAACACAGGCTCCAAAGCCCATTTTCACGTTTATCTGCTAGGCCAACGTGCGAGTGCAATCACCCAGTATTGAAAAGGCGAATCCCCATGAAAACCCCCTCTCTGCATTTGCAAATCAAGCTGACCGTGTTGTTGTGGCTCTGCTTTGCATCGCTCCAAGCACCGGCGCAGACTGAGACTTTTGAAGTTGGCACGGCGCAAGACAGCTTTTCGCGAGACATCAACACCGGTGAATGGGTGTTTCAGTTTTACAACCCGGATGACCGAACCCAGACCAAAGTGTGGCGGTACACCCCGCGCAACCAAGTCCAACCCAAGGTGCGCTCTTCTCTGAGTTGGGCGGGCGGGGCCTTTGACTATCGTTATACCCTTAGAAATGAGGTCTCCGCAAAACAAGCTATCGCATACGTTTGGTCACGAGGCTGGTTTCCAGTGGTTGGCCTGGTGCCAGAACGAAGTACGCAGCATGTCAGAGACACCCCGTTTTCGGAGCTGCTGAAAGAAGGGAAGGAGCAACTGCGGGTCGAGGCCGAAATCCGTGACCGCATGATGTCCAAACCCGCAGGCTGGTATAACAAATGGAACGTCTACCCAGACACTGGAATGGTCGAGTTCGGCTGGTTTCCAGATGCCAAAGACGACACCAACCCCGGTGTCCGGCCAGCGCAGCAGCTTCAGGGTTTTGGCATTCGCCGTCCGGAGTTGCCGGGCTTGGCTTTTGCTGAAATGGAAGGGGCCACAGAAGAGCGTGCAATCATGGGCGGCACACCCACGATTGGGCCTGTTGCGGATGCGCTAAAGCAATTGGAATACGAGAACAGTACCTGGACGCATGTCTTGGTACCGGCCATCGCTATCCCTGAGCCCTGGGATGGTGCGGAGCTGACCCGGCGCATCAAAGCCCATATGCAGAATTGGGTGAAATGGCAAGCCATGACCCAGTCAACGCGTGACCTCATCAACCCCAAGATGGATGCCTTGACGGCAGCAGCACAGGCAAAAGACAAAGTCGCAGTCACCCGGCTTGTGACGGAGATTTGGGTGGATATCTTCCGGACTCAGAGCGGAATGACGATTGGCAATGCCCTTGAAGACCATTCGTCACAGTGGCAAACGCCAATTCCCATCGTGCGAACTGGCGGTTTCTCAACGCTGTTCCCGCGTCCGGGGCCGCAACCTGCGATGGAACGAATTGCTGCTAGGACGTTGAGCTTTGACCTGTTTTATCTTTTGGTCAGAATGCAAATCGGGCAGTAAGGAGCAGGCGTTCGGGGATTGGAGGCCTCGTCTGCGCGCAATGTACGTGGGGTTAATTGCACTATCATTCTATCAATAGAACTAATTGGGCAATTGACATGACAATGACGGGAGCGCTTGCCGGGGTGCGCATCATCGACGTCACCAGCGTCTTCATGGGGCCGTCTGCAACGCAGCTATTGGGCGACCTGGGCGCGGACATCATCAAGGTGGAGCCGCCGCAGGGTGACTCCACACGCGGCATTGGCCCGTTGGGCAAGGAAAAAATGGGCCCGCTCTACCTAGGGCTCAATCGCAACAAGCGCAGCATTGTGCTGGACCTGAAGCAGCCCGAAGGCGTGCAGGCCCTGCTCAAGCTGGTGGAGGATGCAGATGTGTTCACGTACAACGTGCGCCCGCAGGCCATGCAGCGCCTGGGGCTGGGCTACGAGGCATTGCAAGCCATCAACCCCAGGCTGATCTACGCCGGCATGTTCGGGTTCTCGCAACGTGGGCGCTATGCGGGCCAGGCAGCTTTTGACGATCTCATTCAGGCCGCGTGTGCGTTGCCACAGGCTGTGGCGGCGGGCAGCGGTGGCGTGCCGCGGTATTTGCCCATCACCATCGCAGACCGGTCGGTGGGTCTGTATGCCTTCGGTGTGATTTGTGCTGCCCTGTATGCACGCAGCCAAACGGGCGTGGGGCAGCGGGTGGACATTCCCATGTTTGAAACCATGGTGCCCCAGGTGCTGGGCGACCACCTGTATGGCGAAACCTTTGTGCCGCCCAAGGGCGACTTTGGCTACCCGCGCCTGCTGTCGCCCGAACGGCGTCCCTACCAAACCAAAGACGGCTATGTGTGTTGCCTGATCTACACCGACCAGCAGTGGCGCACCTTCCTCAAGGTCATCGGGCAGCCGGCCTTGTATGACACTGACCCGCGCTTTGCCACGATGACGACACGCACGGCACACATCACCGCGCTCTATGGCATGGTCTCGGATGAAATGGCCAAGCGCACGGTTGAAGAATGGCGCGTGCTGCTGGGCGAGGCGGACATTCCGGTTTTCCCCATGCACACTTTCAGCTCGCTGATGACTGATCCGCATCTGGGTGACATCAACTTCTTTGGTGAAACCGATCACCCTGATGTGGGGCGTATCCGTACCATGGCGGTGCCCAGTGAGTGGTCTGGCACGCCGCCTGACAACCACCGGCATGCTCCCCTGCTGGGGCAGCACAGCCGTGAAATTCTGCGTGAGGCCGGGTATGACGACCCGGCGATTGACAGCATGCAGGCCCGTGGTGCCACGGCCTGCCCAAACCCAAGGAGTAATGCATGACAGACCGGATCGTGAGAATTGGCGGTGCCAGTGGTTTCTGGGGCGATAGTTGCGTGGGCCCGGCCCAACTGGTTGAACTCGGCAATGTGGATTACCTGGTGTTTGATTACCTCGCCGAACTCACCATGTCGGTGCTGGCAGCGGCGCGCCTCAAAAACCCCGAGCTGGGTTACGCGACGGATTTCGTGACGGTGGCGATGAAGACTGTGCTGAAGGACGTGGTGGCCAAAGGCATACGGGTGGTCAGCAATGCCGGCGGCATGAATCCGCAGGCGTGCGCACGCGCCTTGCAGCAAGTCGCGCAAGAGCAGGGCCTCGCGGTCCGCATTGCGGTGGTCGAAGGCGATGACGTGATGCCGTTGATCCCGGCGCTGCGCAGCCAGGGCGTGAAAGAAATGCAGTCGGGGCAACCGCTGCCCGAGAGCCTCATCAGCGCCAACGCCTATCTGGGAGCCGTACCCATCCGGCAAGCGCTGGATGACGGTGCCCAGATTGTGATCACCGGGCGTTGCGTGGACAGTGCGGTGACGCTGGGTGTGTTGATGCATGAATTCAAATGGCAGGTGACTGACTATGACCGCCTCGCCCAGGGCAGTCTGGCCGGCCACATGATTGAGTGCGGCTGTCAGGCCACTGGCGGCCTGCACACCGACTGGGAAAGTGTGCCCGATTGGTACGACATCGGCTACCCTGTGCTGGAGTGCCGCGCCGACGGCAGCTTCACCGTATGCAAGCCTGAGGGCACGGGCGGCCTTGTCAGCGTGGCCACCGTATCAGAGCAGTTGCTGTATGAGATTGGCGACCCCGCCAGCTACCTGTTGCCCGATGTCATTTGCGACTTCACGGCGGTGAAAATCGAGCAGGCGGGCATCAACCGGGTGGCCGTTTGTGGCGCACGTGGGCGGGCGCCCACGGCGTTCTACAAAGTCTCTGCCACCTATGCGAACGGCTTTCGGTGCACGGCGCAGCTGACCATCGTGGGGATAGACGCTGTGCCCAAGGCCCGGCGCACGGCTGATGCCATTTTGGCGCGGACGCGTCGCCTGTTTGCCGCACAGGGCCTGGGTGACTACAGTGCAACCCATATCGACGTGCTGGGCTCGGAGTCGTGCTACGGACCGCAGGCGGCAGCCCCGCAGATCCGTGAAGCCATCATGCGGCTGGCGGTGACCCACCCCAACAAGTCAGCGCTGGCGCTGTTTGCGCGCGAGATCGCACCGGCGGGCACCAGCTGGTCGCCAGGTACCACGGGCTCGGGCGGTGGCCGGTCTGGCGTCTCGGCATCTATCCGCCAATATGCATTTTTGCTGCCCAAGTCGGCATTGACGCCGGTCGTTGTGGAGGGTGCGTCCCGGACTATCGTGAACCTGTCCGCTCAGACTGACGCGGTGGGTGCTGCCGTTGCCAAACCTGCTTCGCCAACCCCCGTGGCTGCGCGTGCACCAGGGGGCGACACGATCGACGTGCCCTTGATCAAACTGGCGTGGGGCCGCAGTGGTGACAAAGGCGACATTTCCAACATTGGCCTGATCGCACGAAAGCCGTCCTTTTTGCCTTATCTGCGCCATGCGCTGACGCCGGAGCGCGTGCGTGCGTGGCTCGCGCATCTGGTGCAAGGCTCGGTCACCCGCTATGACTTGCCCGGCATTGACGCCATGAACTTCGTTTGCGAACAGGCCCTGGGCGGTGGTGGCATGGCGTCGCTTCGCAATGACCCTTTGGGCAAGGGCATGGCGCAAATTCTGTTGTCCATGCCGGTCACCATGCCGGTTTCAGAATTGAAATGACGCGCACGACCGTGACCACTGCCACGGCCGCAAAATTGGCGTCCGCCAAGTCCACTGAGAGTTTGTTGGACGGCGAGGGCTCGGCTAGTGGCGTGGCGCTTTATGTGCAACTGGCCAGCCTGCTGCGCCACCGTATTGCGAGCGGGCAATGGCCCGTGGGCCACCGCATGCCTTCAGTGGAGCAGATGGCCAATGAGTTTGGCGTGGCCCGGGTCACCGTGCGGCAGGCCTTTGCCATCCTGGTGCAGGAAAAACTGGTGACCAGCCTGCGCGGTCGCGGTACCCATGTCAGCGGCATGCCCGCCACGGTGGACACAGGCCTGCGTTCGGCCATCAATGACATGTTGGTGGGCCACAGTGATTTTCAGATTCAACTGCTGGAAAAAAGCAGGGTGATAAAGCTGCCTGTGGGGCTGGCAGAACGGGGCCATGCGCTGGACAGCTATGTGCGCCTGCGCAAACTGCATCTGCACGATGGATTGCCGTTTTGCCTGATTGACTTGTATGTGGCCTCCAGCGTGTTCCGCAAGTTCCCCAAAGGCAGCGAGAGCCGGTTCAAGATTGGCCGCCTGATGCGCGAAGTGAAAGATTGCCCGCTGGGTGCGCTGCTGCAAACCATGACGGTTGAGCCGGCCGACTTCATGATTGCCAAGGAGTTGGGATGCTCGTTCTCTGCCCCCGTCGCCAAAATCCGGCGCGTGACGCTGGATGACGCAGACCAGATTGTTTACGCCGGCTGGTTCTGGTACCGCGGTGACCGGTTCATCCTGGACATGGAACTGCCCGCCAACCTGACAGAACGCTATCCTGCCATTGCAGTGCCGGACAGCCTGACGGTACGACCGACACATTCACTTGAAAGGTAAAAGCTATGAAAAACTGGTTTGAACGATCCATACGGCAGATGGCTGCCAGCGCACTGGTTGCAATGGGCGTGCTGGCTTGTGGCAGCGCTGCCGCTGCAGACAATGACCCATTTCCAAACAAACCCATTCGTGTCATTGTTCCCTTTGGCGCGGGCAGCGGTACGGACCTCACAACCCGCTACATGACCCAGGCGGTCAGCGATACCCTGGGCTGGAAGTTTCTGGTGGACAACAAGCCGGGTGCCAACGGGTTCATTGCCGTGCAGGAGTTGCTGCGGTCCGCACCCGACGGCTACACCCTGCTGATGACGGGTAACACCACGCATGCAGCCAACCCGGTGCTGTTCAAGAAGCTGCCCTACGACCCTATAGAAGACTTCATTCCCCTGGCGCGTCTGAATGTGGCCCCGCTGGTGTTGTTCGTGGCACCTAAACACCAGATTGACAACGTGGGTCAGCTGATTGACCTGATTCGTAAGAACCCGGGCAAGATGGCCTTTGCCACCGGCAGTGCTTCGCATCGTGCTGCTGCTGAAATGTTCAAGCTGGGCAAACAGCTTGACGTGGTTCATGCGCCGTACAAGAGCAGCCCCCAGGCCATCACCGACCTGCTGGGTGGGCACGTGGACTTCATGTTTGTCGACCTGGGTGCAGGCATGTCTTTCATTCGCAGCAATCAGCTCAAACCCGTGGCGCTTACGTCGCTCAAGCGGCTGGACGTGTTGCCCAACGTGCCCACGATGAACGAGTCTGGGTTCACCGGCATGGAGGTCACGGGCTGGACCGGTCTCTTTCTGCCGAAGAAGACGCCGCAACCGGTGGTTGACGCATGGTCAAAGGCAGCCATGCAATATGCGGCCTCGGATACGGCCCGCAAATATGCGGCTGACAATGGAAGCGTGATTGAAGTGATGACGCCAGCGCAATCGATGGCCTGGGTCAAATCTGAAATCAGCCGCTATGGCCAGATCTACAAGCAGGCGGGCATCGAGGCCGAGTAATGCCGTTTTCAGGTCAGGCCTGCATTCAGGTCAGGCTTGTAGGCTTTTGGCGATGGCCTCTGCCACCCGAATGCCATCCACGCCCGCCGACAGGATGCCACCGGCATAGCTGGCACCTTCACCCGCCGGATATATGCCCGACACATTGAGGCTCTGGTAGTCATCCCCCCGGTTGATCTTCAGCGGTGACGACGTGCGGGTTTCCACACCTGTCAATACCGCGTCCGGCATGTCAAACCCTTTGATCTTTTTGGCGAAGACCGGCAGGGCTTCGCGGATAGCGTCTATGGCATAGCCGGGCAGGGCGCTGTAAAGGCTGCCGAGTTTTACGCCGGGCTTGTACGACGGCTCAACGGCACCCAGTGACGTTGAAGTGCGGTCTGCCAGAAAATCACCCACCAGCTGCCCCGGTGCTTCGTAGGTGCCGCCACCCAGTGCGTAAGCGTTCGACTCCAGCTGACGTTGCAGCACGATGCCAGCGAGTGGGTGGTGGGATACGCCGGGCGTGATTTGCGCATTCACACCCTCACCCAGCGTGCTGCGAAACGCAGTGGCATCGGTGGGGTAGTCGCGCGGGTCTATGCCCACCACAATGCCCGCGTTGGCGTTGCGCTCGTTGCGCGAATACTGGCTCATGCCGTTGGTCACGACCCGGCCCACCTCGGAAGTGGCCGCCACCACCGTGCCACCGGGACACATACAAAAGCTGTAGACCGAGCGGTCATTACGCGCATGGTGCACCAGCTTGTATTCGGCCGCACCCAGCAGCGGGTGACCCGCATGGCGGCCCCAGCGCG
>JANOAP010000530.1:0-3611 GCA_031411175.1 Rhodoferax sp.
AGAACGGCACCGCCGGGATAACCCCAGATGTACTTGACGTTCTCGGCTTGAAGCGCCTTGACAAGGATTTCCCCTCCGCGAAGCTCGACCGTACCGGTAGCGGGTGATTTTGCCGAGGCAGCAGATGATGCAGCGGCCGCCGAAGCGATTTCAGCTTTTGAAATTTCCATGATGAACCTTTGTGAATTTCTCTGACGAAAAACCTTGGGTGCTCCTTCTCAAACTCTTGTGGAGTTGCGTTGGAACTTGAGGCCAAAACCATAAGCGCACTAAGTATTGCGCCGGACCTTGACCCGTTTGCCTTTTGATTTGCAGCATGGATTATCGCACTGACTGGGCCGAAATTGAATTTGCGCCACGCCGATTGGTTTGCCTGTGCGTGTTGCGGGCTGGACAGATGCCATAATTTGCCCCAAATAACGCCGGACACCGCGTGTCTGGCACATCGAACTGAGACTTACCTCTAAATCAGCCTCACCGGCCGACCTCCTTTGGCAACCGAACAAGAACTGTCTGATTTTTTGAAAAGCGTTGAAAAGCGCGCTTTCAAGCGTTCGGTGTACCACGTGCGCAACGAAGAGTCGGCTCTGGACATTGTTCAAGACAGCATGATGAAGCTGGCGGAGCACTACGGCGACAAGCCTGCCGCCGAACTGCCCATGCTGTTCCAGCGCATTCTGGCCAACTGCACCTTGGACTGGTTTCGCCGCCAAAAAACCCGCAACGCCCTGTTTTCCAACATGAGTGACTTTGAATCCCCCGGAGACGACGGGGAATTCGATTTGCTGGAAACTTTAAACGTACAAGGTGACTCAGAGCAAACGGAAAGCGCAGAAAGCACCACGGCGCGGGCGCAAATCTTGCATGAGATTGAAATCGAAGTCCAGGAACTCCCTGCCCGTCAACGGGAAGCCTTTCTCATGCGTTATTGGGAGGAGCTGGATGTCGCAGAAACCGCCGCAGCCATGGGTTGCTCGGAAGGCAGTGTCAAAACGCATTGTTCCAGGGCAGTTCAGGCCCTCAGTAAAGCATTGAGAGCAAAGGGAATAAAACCATGAAAAATTCAGATCAAAATCGACAGGAATACCAGGGGCAACTGGTGAAAGAGCTGACACAAGACCGTTTTGCCTTCCAGATCGCTGCCCGTCTGTCTGATGCCACCGATGCGCTGCCTCACGATATTTCCGAGCGGCTGCGTGCTGCACGCGTGCAGGCGATCAGCAAGCGTAAAGTCACCAGTATTCGCACGGCATCCAGTGTGGTTGCCTCGGGCGGCGCGGCCGCCTTGACGTTTGGTGACGAGGGTTTCAGCCTATGGAATCGCATTGCGTCAGCCGTTCCCCTGGTTGCCTTGATCGTGGGCCTCGTGGCCATCAACATGGTTCAAAATGAAAATCGCGCCAGTGAAGTGGCGGAAGTCGATGCAGCGCTGCTGACGGATGACCTGCCGCCGGCCGCTTACACCGACCCCGGGTTTGCCCAGTTTCTGAAAGCTAGACGGGATCAGTCGCAGTAACATTTCACATGGTTATGAGTCAGCCTGCCCCAGTCCGAAAAACGGCCATGTCGATCCTCTGGAAACCTGTGATTGCGGTCGCGTTTGGCCTGACGGCAGCTGTAGCGTCTGCATCCTATGCGCTGGCCCAGGCAGTTGTTGCACCAGTAACAAGCGCCCCAAATCAGGGCAAACCTGCACCGGTCGTCAAGTCTGCGTCGCCTGCGGCTCTACTGAAAGCGGAAGCCAAGCCCAAGTGGCAGGAGTTGACGCCAATGCAGCAGCAGTCGCTCAAGCCTTTGGCAGCCAACTGGGCCACGATTGGCGAGGCGCAAAAGCGCAAATGGCTTGCCCTTTCCAATAATTACGCGGCACTCCCCCCTGCCGAACAGGCCAAACTGCATAGCCGCATGACCGATTGGGTGGCCTTGAGCGCACAGCAGCGCGTCGAAGCCCGCCTGAACTTCGCTGAAACCAAGAAACTGACGCCCAATGAAAAAGCTGCCACCTGGCAGGCCTATCAGGCGCTCAGCCCGGAAGAAAAGCAGAAACTCGCTGCGAAAGCCGCACCTAAACCAACGGGTGCAGCCGCAGCAGTGAAGCCTGTTGCGCCCCAAAAACTGGCCGTGTCACCGCTGCCCAAACAGGGTGCCAAGCATTCGGCCGAAGTGGTGTCAAGCACCGAATCTGTTGATCACAATACGCTGTTACCGCGCTCACCCGCGTCGGTTGAACCCGCTGCGGTACACAAAAATTGACGCCCATTGAGGCCGTCAGTTCGGCAGCGCCCAGCCTGCTACGGCGCATGGCATGCTGGCTCTATGAAGGCATGCTGATGTTCGGCGTGGTGTTCATTGCAGGGTATCTGTTTGGCACCTTGAGCCAGACTCGCAACGCGCTGGACAACCGGCACGGCCTGCAAGCCTTTCTTTTCGTCATTTTTGGCATTTACTTCGTCTGGTTCTGGGCAAAAGGACAGACGCTGGCGATGAAGACCTGGGACATTCGCGTAGTGAGCACCGAAGGCCATCCCGTTACCCAGGCCCGCGCCGCGTTGCGATATGTGTTGAGCTGGCTATGGTTTCTGCCGTCCCTGGCCGCAGCCTTCATTTTCAAACTGCCCGGCGGGGAAGCGATGGTCATCGCCCTGGGTTGGATCGCTATCTGGGCCTTGTTGAGCCGTTTTCATCCACGCCGCCAGTTTCTGCATGACGCCCTGGCTGGCACACAGCTCATCAGCTCGGCACCAATGAGTCGCTAACGCCTCCATCGGTTTCCAGCGCCCATCCCATGACCCCCGCCTTTTCAATCTGCGTGTATTGCGGCTCCCGCCCGGGTGCCAATGAAGCTTACGCCGATGCCGCACGCGTTGTCGGCACCTGGATTGGACAGCACAGAGGCCAGTTGGTCTATGGCGGTGGCAAGGGCGGCCTGATGGGCATCGTGGCGCAAGCCACCCTGCAGTCAGGCGGGCAGGTGGTGGGCGTGATCCCCAAGGCCCTGGTTGAAAGGGAGTGGGCTAACCACGACTGCACCGAATTGCACATTGTGGACACCATGCATGATCGCAAGCGTCTGATGGCTGAGCGGGCAGATGCCTTCATGGCGCTGCCGGGTGGCATTGGCACATTTGAAGAGTTGTTTGAGGTCTGGACCTGGCGGCAATTGGGCTACCACGACAAACCGCTGGGTGTGCTGAACACGGCGGGCTACTACGATGCCATGCTGACTTTTCTGAACACCGCCGTGGAGCAGCAGTTCCTGGGCGACTGGCAAATGGCGTTAATCCGCACCCATAACGACCCGATTGCCCTGTTGAAGGACTTGGTGCAGGCGGCGGGCATGGCTCCCGCGCCGCGCCTGGATGGCATTTAGGCGGGGCTGAACCCGTAAAACCCGCGTCAAACCCACATTAAACGGCCGACTCGTCCTGCTCGCCCGTGCGAATGCGCACCACGCGTTCGACACTGGTCACAAAAATCTTGCCGTCTCCAATCTTGCCCGTGTGCGCCGCCTTGACGATGGCGTCAACACATCGGTCCACGTCGGACGTCTTGACAACCACCTCAACCTTGACCTTGGGAAGGAAGTCCACCACGTACTCGGCGCCGCGATA
>JANOAP010000531.1:0-3134 GCA_031411175.1 Rhodoferax sp.
CAGGTGCACAACGGTGATTTCATCATCGTGCCGACCGGTGTGGGTGAGCCGCCCACGCTGCTGACCGCGTTGTCCGAACAGCGCCGTGACTTCAGGGACGTTAAGGTGGCGCAGATTCTGGCGGTGCGCAAATACGCCTACTTTGACCCCGACACGGTGGACCATGTGCGCCACGTAGCGCTGTTTTATGGGGCGGCCAGCCGCGCAGGCGGGCAAGCCGGGTGGGTTGATTTTTTGCCCAACTATTTCTCGGAAATTCCCGGCCTGATCGAGCGCGGGCTCATGGCGGCCGATGTGGTGTTTGCCATGGCCTCGCCTATGGACGCGCATGGCTATTTCTCCATCAGCCTGGGGGTGGACTACACCCTGGCCGCTGTAGCGCGCGCACGCGCCATCGTGCTGGAGGTCAACCCCAACGT
Source organism: Rhodoferax sp. (assembly GCA_031411175.1). Lineage (GTDB taxonomy): Bacteria > Pseudomonadota > Gammaproteobacteria > Burkholderiales > Burkholderiaceae_C > JANYCG01. The sequence continues at coordinate 420 of JANOAP010000531.1, forward strand.
GCCGTTTGCGTATGGCAACTGCCATGTGCATGTGTCGCAGGTGGCGGCGCTGGTGGAAAGCGAGGAGCCTGTGTTTGAAGTGGGGTTGCCCAAAATCGGCCCGGTGCAGGAGGCCATTGGCAAGTATGTGGCCGACATGATTGAGGATGGCTCCACGCTGCAAATTGGCTACGGTGGCATTCCCGACGCGGTGGTCATGCAGCTCACATCCAAGCGCGACCTTGGCATCCACACCGAGATGATTGGCGACGGTATTTTGTCGCTTGTGGAAAGTGGTGCCGTCACCAACCGCCGCAAAAACTACCTGCCGGGGAAAATGGTGGCCACGTTCGGGCTGGGCTCGCGCAAGCTGTATCGTTTTATGGACCGCAACCCCGGCCTGGAAATGCACCCGGTGAACTTCACAAACGACCCCATGCTGGCGGGCCTGAACGACAACCTGGTCGCTATCAACGCCACCCTGCAGATCGACCTGCTGGGGCAATGCGGCTCCGAGAGCCTGGGCTTTTCGCCTTACTCGGGCACCGGCGGGCAGTCTGACTTTGTGCGGGCCGCCAACCGGTCGCGCGGGGGCAAGGCCTTTATCGTGGTGCCTTCCACCGCCAAAGACGACAGCATTTCGCGCATTGTGTTGAGCCTCTCACCCGGCACGCATGTGAGCACCAGCAAGAACGACATCAACTACGTGGTGACCGAATACGGCGTGGCCCAGTTGCGCGGCAAGTCGGCCAAACAACGGGCCGGGGAAATGATTGCCATCGCCCACCCGAACTTCCGTGCCGAGCTGACCGAGCAGGCCAAACGGATGAATCTGCAGTAACGCGCTTAGCCTGACGTTGATGCGGGGTAGATGCGAAGTTAGCGCGCGGCAGTCCGGCCCGGCACGCCACACACCAGGTCGCCGGAGTCATTGGCCGAAATGGCGCGGTCATTCTTGGCGTGGGCCACGTCCATGTCGCGCGGCAGGGCCACCCCGTTTTTGACAGCCAGAATCTCGGCCATCACACTCACCGCAATTTCGGGCGGGGTCTTGCTGCCAATGTAGATGCCGATGGGGCCACGCAACGGGGTCAATGACGCTTCAGTCTGCTCGAAGTGTTCGATCATGCGCTGCTTGCGCGCCTCGTTGTTGCGGCGGCTGCCAATGGCACCCACGTAAAACGCCTCGGTCTTCAGGGCCTCCAGCAAGGCCAGGTCGTCCAGCTTGGGGTCGTGCGTCAGTGCCACCACGCAACTGCGCCGGTCAGGCCTGAAGGCCGTCACCACGTCGTCGGGCATGTCGCTCACCACCTTGACATTGGGGACTGACCAGGCACCCCGGTACTCTTCGCGCGGGTCACACACGGTCACCGCAAACCCGCTGAACAGCGCCATGGTGGCAAGGTACTCGGTGAGCTGGCCGGCGCCGATCAGCAACATGCGGTACTCGGGGCCAAAGGTGTTGACGAGTTCTGAGGCCGACACGCTCAATTCTTCAGGTGCCGCACTGGGCTTGAGGGTAACCAGGCCGTCGCTCAGGCGCACGGTGCGCTGCACCAGTTGGCCGCGCTCCAGGTCGGCCACCAGTTGTGCCAGGCTGGCGGCATCGGGGTCGTACTCCAGCAATAGCTCCAGCGTGCCACCACAGGGCAGGCCAAAGCGGTGGGCCTCATCAGCGGTAATGCCGTATTTGACGAAGCCCGGCGCGCCGGAGGGCATTGCGGGTTGCGCTGCATCTGCTGCGCCCGCTGTACTCGTTGTTGATGTCGATGTGGGAGCCTGCGCATAGGCTTGCGTGTGCCGGTAAATCAGGTCGTCTTCAATGCAGCCGCCCGACACCGAGCCCACCACCGAACCGTCTTCGCACAGCGCCATGATCGAGCCCACGGGCCGGGGCGACGAGCCCCAGGTGCGCACGACCGTCGCCAGCAGCGCGCGCTTGCCCTGCGTGCGCCAGTTGCGCAAGGTGCGCAGCACCATCACGTCGAGGTTTTCCATCACACGTCCTTTTAAAAACTTGGCTCAAACCTGGCGACTGCCTAACGAACAAGCCAGACGATCACACCCAATGCTACCGCCCCGGCAATCCACACCCACACTGGTATTTTGGAGAGTTTTTGGGCTGTAGAACCCGTATCTAGGGCTTGAGTAGCTACCTCTTTTGTAGCATAGGCAGCGGGGTGGGCGGCCTGCATGGCTTCGTCAAACCGCTTGAAGAAGTCTTCAGCCATGGACTTGGCCGCACCATCAATCAGGCGCTGGCCCAATTGCGCGACCTTGCCACCCACGGAGGCGTGGACCGTGTAATTGAGCTCGCAGCCCGCGTCATTGGCGACCAGCGACACGGCCGAATTGCCCTTGCCAAACCCGGCTGCACCGCCCTGCCCTTCAAAATTAATGGTGTAGGACTTGGGCGGCACGATGTCAAGCAGCGTGATCTTGCCCGCAAACTTGGCTGACACCGGCCCGATCTTGAGCGCCATGCCGATGGCGTACTGGTTCTCGCCCGTGGACTCGACCTTGTCGCAGCCGGGTATACAGGCCTTGAGAACGGCGGGGTCGTTCAGCGCGTCCCACGCCTGTTGCTGGGTGATTGCCAGTTGGCGGCTGCCTTGCATGTCCATGTTTAATTCCTCAAGTATTTTGTTGGGTTTTCGTTTGCCGTGGGGTCGAAGCCAGGATCCGTCATCGCGAGCGCAGCGCGGCAATCCATGCCGTCATGTTCCACCATCCTAG
>JANOAP010000532.1:0-8195 GCA_031411175.1 Rhodoferax sp.
GCCCCTAGGAAAATTAGCCCCCCTGGGGGGCAGCGCAGCACACGAAGTGGCAAGCGTGGGGGCATCCAGATGACTCGTCGTCGTGTGGTTGTCACTGGTTTGGGTTGCATCAGCCCCGTAGGCAATACGGTGGCTGACTCCTGGGCCAGTCTTCTCGCCGGTCAGTCCGGCATTGATCTCATCACCAGCTTTGACGCCAGCAATTTCGCCTGTAAATTCGCCGGTGAGGTCAAAGGCTTCAACATTGCGGATTACATCGCGGAAAAGGAAGCGCGCCACATGGACCGCTTCATCCACCTCGGGCTTGCTGCGGCATGCCAGGCGGTGGAGGATTCCGGCTTGCGCACCGGTGAAGCGCTGACCGATGACGAGGCCGTGCGGATGGGTTGTGTCATTGGCTCGGGTATCGGTGGCCTGCCGCTGATTGAAAACACGCATACCGAGCTGGTCAACCGGGGGCCCCGGAGAATCACACCGTTTTTCGTGCCTGGCTCGATCATTAACCTGATTGCAGGCCATGTGTCCATCAAGTACGGCTTCAAAGGCCCCAACATTGCGATCGCCACCGCCTGTACCACGGGCTTGCATTGCATTGGCGACGCGGGCCGTATGATTGAATACGGCGACGCCGATGTGATGGTGGCGGGTGGTTCCGAATCCACGGTATCGCCACTGGGCATCGGTGGCTTTGCAGCCATGCGGGCGTTGTCCACGCGCAATGACGATCCCAAAACTGCCAGTCGCCCGTGGGACAAAGACCGCGATGGTTTTGTGCTCGGCGAAGGTGCCGGCATGATGGTGCTTGAAGAGTTTGAACACGCTAAGGCGCGCGGTGCCAGAATCTATGCCGAGCTTGCCGGTTTTGGCATGAGCGCTGATGCCGGACACGTGACGGCACCCAACATGGATGGTCCGCGCAGGGCGATGCAATCGGCACTGCGAAATGCCGGTGTCAATGCCGATGAAGTCCACTATCTCAACGCGCACGGCACGTCTACGCCTTTGGGCGATACCAATGAAACCAATGCCATCAAGGCGGCATTTGGTGATTTAGCCAAAAAGCTGGTGGTGAACTCCACCAAGTCGATGACGGGCCACCTGCTGGGCGGCGCGGGCGGCATAGAGTCCGTTTTCACGGTGCTGGCGCTTCACCATCAGAAGAGCCCGCCCACCATCAATATCTTCAACCAGGATCCCGACTGCGACCTGGACTATTGCGCCAACACAGCGCGAGACCTCAAAATCGATGTGGCTGTCAAAAACAACTTTGGTTTTGGCGGAACGAATGGCTCACTCGTTTTCAAACGCCTGTAAACACGCGAGCTATGGCGCGGGTTTGTCGGTGGCCGGACACCTTTGACCCGCTTTAATCTGCACAGCCCGAACCCAGCCTCGGGTGACGGCACCCCACATGCATAGCGCCCCCGCTGTCCGCTATTCTCTGCAACGCTCCCGTTGTCAGGGCTGGTTCCTGGGCCTGACATGGTTGTCAGGTGTCGCGGTTTCGGCTTACTGGCTCAGCCAGCTCGATGCCATCGATTGGCGTTTGTATGTTGCTTTGGCCTGTGTCGTGGGTGCCGGTATCCTGGCCTGGTTAGCGTGGCAGCGGTCACCTGTCGCCGGATGGTTGATCTGGGACGGGTTGGGCTGGCGGTACGAAACAGCGGCGATTTCCGTGCCCGGGATGCTGTCAGTTCACATTGACTTGCAATTTTTCCTCCTGCTGAGTTTGAGGTCTGATGGCGCGGGCCTTTACTGGTTCTGGCTTGACCGTCCCGCTGCGAGGTCGGCATGGTCTGATTTGCGCCGTGCGATCTGGTCCAATGCCAGTGGCAAAGCCCGGCAATCTGAGGGCACCCCTGTGTCTGGACACGAGGTCAAGGCTTGAAGCCCCAGGAGCCGACGTTGCCAGCCAGCGCCAATGCCAACGCTACTGACAGCGATCTTATGCTGGTCGAGCGCACGGTTGCCGGGGACCAACGGGCTTTTGAATTGCTGGTCATCAAATACCAGCGGCGAATCCAGCGGCTCATTGCCCGGATGGTGCGTGACGTTGACCTGGTCGAAGACATCGCGCAGGAAACCTTCATTCGGGCCTATAAAGCCTTGCACCAGTTTCGGGGTGATGCGCAGTTTTATACCTGGCTGTACCGGATTGCGGTCAATACGGCCAAAAAGTTCCTGATGGAGCTCAAACGCGATCCCACCGTGTCAGAGAGTTTTTTCAAAACCGATGACGAAGATGAAACTAAACCGCACGGAAACGAACCAACTTCCGATGAGACGCCCGAATCGGTGTACGCTGCCAGCGAGATCGCTGCCGTGGTGAACGCAGCCATGGAGGCGCTGCCAGACGATTTGCGTCAAGCCGTGACATTGCGTGAAATTGAAGGTTTGAGTTACGAGGAAATTTCATCTGTGATGAGTTGCCCTATCGGCACGGTCCGCTCCAGGATTTTCCGGGCTCGCGAAGCGATATCTGCCAAGGTCAAGCCCATGCTGGAGAACCAGGCCGGCAAGCGCTGGTGAATCAAGTGAAGTCTGCAATGTCAACAGGGTGGGTGGGGCGATAGCCTGAGAGGTTAAAAATGATGAGTCAGGAAATTTCAAAAGATGATGATGCTGTCTCCGCGTTGGCCGATGGCCAGTTGCAGGGGGCAGAGTTTGCCAATGCGGTGACCCGAACACTGGCCGATGCGGACGCCCGTGCTGCATGGCACACCTACCACGTCGTGGGTGATGTGCTGCGCTCCGGTGAGTTGGCAGACTGCGCCGACGATAGGGCGTTTGTGAACCGCTTCCGGTCGCGCCTGGGCGGTCAACATGAGATCTCGGCCGTCGATGCCCTAGCATTGCAATGTGCTTCTGATTTTATAGCGACTCAAGCTATCCCTACAAGGGCTGGCCTCGAGAAAGCCCTTGAAATACCAAGTGTCAATGATGCCCGTTTCCGGTGGAAGCTGCTGGCTGGCGTGGCCTCCATGGCGGCTGTTGTGGCCATTGGCTGGAACATGCTGGGTGGCTCGGGTCAGCGCAATGACGCAGGGCAGCTTGCCCAAATGCCCGTCCCATCCTCGGCTTCTTCTCCAGCCCCCGTTGTGGCAATGGCAGTTCCGGAGCAGGCGGTGATGATTCGCGACCCTCATCTGGACGCCCTGATGGCTGCACACAAACAGTTTGGCGGCACTTCGGCGCTCCAGATGCCTGCCGGGTTTCTGCGCAACGCGACGTTTGAGCAGGCCTCCCGCTAGAGGCTGAGTCGGCAATTGACGAATACTTCCTTGATGGCACGCCTTTCATTCTTGCGATCCGTTATCCGTGCCGTGGGTGCCTGTCGGCACGTGCCCAAAGTCTGGTTGGCGGCGTCCAGTCTTCTGGTATCGGGCCTGGTGCTTGCGCAGCCGCCTGCGGTCGCTGTGTCGGGTGGTGCGGGGGGCCCGGTGGCGGGTGCTCAGGCTGCGGAGGTCAAACAACCTGACCGCAATATTTCTGAATGGCTCATGCGCATGCATGAAGCCTCCCGGCGCAGAGCCTACATTGGCACGTTTGTTGTCTCCACCGGCAGTACCATGTCCAGCGCCCGGATCTGGCATGTTTGCGATGGCGACCAGCAGATGGAGCGCGTTGAAAGCCTGACGGGGGCTCCCCGCTCCACTTTCCGCCGCAATGACAACGTGATCACCTTTCACGCCGACAGCAAGCTGGCGCTGGCAGAGAAAAGGGAGTCCCTCGGGCTTTTCCCTGATTTGCTGAAGTCCACCGATTCGGCATTGGCCCAGTTTTATTCGGTTCGGCTTGTCGGCATTGACCGTGTAGCGGGTTTCGAGGCCGACGTGGTTCAACTGGCGCCCAAAGACACCCTTCGGTTTGGCTACCGCGTCTGGAGCGAGCGGAAATCAGGGCTGGTGGTCAAACTCCAGACGCTGGATGGCGACGGCCGCGTGCTGGAGCAGGCTGCTTTTTCCGAGCTGCAGCTCGATGCACCTGTCAGCATGAACAAGTTGTCGCAGATGATGGGTAACACCGACGGCTACAAGGTGGAGCGCCCGGACCTGGTCAAGACAACAGCGCAGGCAGAAGGGTGGGCACTCAAGGCACCCGTTGCCGGCTTCAAGCCCATGAGTTGCTTCAAGCGCATGGTGACGACGGGCGAGGGCACGGGCTCGGAAAATGCCATGCAATGGATTTTTTCGGATGGTCTTGCGTCGGTCTCGCTATTTGTCGAGGCTTTTGACCGGCAGCGCCACGTACGTGAGGGCCTTCTGGCCCTGGGTGCGACCAATACGTTGACACGGCGGGTGGCGGACAAGGCTGCCACGGACAAGCCCGGTGAAAAAGGTGGCGAGTGGTGGCTGACCGTCGTTGGTGAAGTGCCACTGCAAACGCTTATGGGCTTTGCACAGGCTCTTGAGCGGAAAAAATAAGCCCCCATTTGTCACAGCCTGTGTCGGCAAACCTAGAACCATTGGCGTTGAATGGGCTCACAGTGCAGTGTGGGCTCTCAGTGTGATGGGTACGCTGGCTCGTCATGGTTTCGGTTTCCCTCCGGTTTTAAAGTAATTCCTCAATGAAAGGTCGATGATGTTTTCAGTCGATTCGAGAAAATTGGTGTCGCGCTCTGTGTCGCTTTTGGGCGCGTGGGCGCTGTCCGCGTCTGTTCTGCTGGTGCCGGGCGCGCCAGTGCAGGCGCAAAACCGCACGCTGCCGGACTTCACGGATCTGGTCGAGCAGGTCGGACCATCGGTGGTCAATATCCGCACGCTTGAAAAAGCGGCTGCGCGCGCAACCCCTGGTAGCGGCATGGACGAAGAGATGCTGGAGTTCTTCAAGCGCTTCGGGGTACCCATCCCCAACCTGCCGCGCCAGGCTCCGCGTCCCAACCGCCCGCAGGCACCCCAGCAGGAAGAAGAACAACCACGCGGCGTCGGCTCTGGCTTCATCCTCACGGCCGATGGTTTCATCATGACCAACGCCCACGTGGTTGAAGGCGCTGACGAAGTGCTGGTCACGCTGACCGACAAGCGCGAGTTCAAGGCCAAAATCATCGGATCTGACAAGCGCAGCGATGTCGCTGTGGTCAAGATTGAGGCTGCTGGCTTGCCCGCCGTGAAAGTGGGTGACGTCAATCGTCTGAAGGTGGGCGAATGGGTCATGGCGATTGGCTCGCCATTCGGCCTTGAAAACACCGTGACGGCCGGCATCGTGAGCGCCAAGCAGCGCGATACCGGTGATTATCTGCCTTTCATCCAGACCGACGTGGCCATCAACCCCGGCAATTCCGGCGGGCCGCTGATCAATATGCGTGGTGAGGTGGTGGGCATCAACAGCCAGATTTATTCGCGCTCGGGCGGCTTCATGGGCATCTCGTTTGCGATTCCAATGGACGAGGCGGTGCGCGTCAGCGAGCAACTGCGCTCCAGCGGACGTGTTTCGCGTGGGCGCATTGGCGTGCAGATCGAGCAGGTCAGCAAAGACGTCGCTGAGTCCATCGGCCTGGGCAAGCCTTTGGGCGCGCTGGTCCGTGGCGTCGAGGTGGGGTCCCCCGCAGAGAAGGCTGGCGTGGAAGCGGGCGACATCATCACCAAATTTGAAGGCAAGGTCATTGAGAAATCCAGCGACCTGCCGCGCATGGTGGGCAGCGTCAAGCCGGGCACCAAGAGCACGCTCACGGTGTTCCGTCGTGGCAGTACCAAGGAGTTGAGTGTTGTGATTGGCGAAGTTGAGCCCGACAAGGTGGCCAAAAAAGCGCCTGAGCGTGAGGAAAAGCCCAAGGCCTCAGCGGCCGCTCAAGTGTTGGGGCTCACCGTGAGTGAGCTCACCGAAGCGCAGAAGAAAGAACTCAAGATCAAGGGTGGCGTCAAGGTGGATGCCGCCGTGGAAGGCGCTGCGCGGGCAGGCGTGCGCGAGGGGGATGTGATTGTGGCCATCGCCAATGTCGAGGTGTCGGGCGTCAAGGAATTTGAGGCCGCGATTGCAAAAATAGACAAATCCAAGCCCGTCAATATCCTGTTCCGGCGCGGTGAGTGGGCGCAATATGCGGTGATTCGCCCAACGCGGTAAACGCACGACACGCCACAGATCAGATGCGGCGAGCCCCCAAACCCGAGTCCGGGTTGGGGGCTTTTGTCCAATTTCAGGCTTAAATAAGTGGTTAAAAAAATATTTCTGGAGGCTTGAACTCATTGAGATATGTTTGCAATCACTAACATTTAAAATGGTCAATTGCGATTTTGGTTAGAATAGAGCCTTATCAACACGGATTACTGGCATATAAAAAACGCCAGACACCACGATATGGGATGAGTTTGATTGGCCCACAGCCGGTCCACAGATCACCCACAAGTTGTCCAGATGTTGCTCATCAAATTTGTGAATAAGCTGTGTATAAATATCATGTTGCTGCGTCGCAACGACTCCTTCAACGCATTTTCGGGGCTGTGCTTCAGGGGCTTTTTGCCTACAATGAAGTTCCAACCTTCGCAGTTGCCAAAGATTGTTGGTTCAGGGCGCGCCGTAACACGACGCGCCCTTTTTTCTTGTCCCCTCCGTTTTAATTCAATCACTTAAGCGTTCTCGTTGATGAATCACATCAGAAACTTTTCGATCATTGCGCACATTGATCACGGCAAATCAACATTGGCAGATCGCTTGATTCAACGTTGCGGCGGCTTGCAGGAACGTGAGATGGAGGCGCAGGTTCTGGACTCGATGGATATCGAGAAAGAGCGTGGGATAACCATCAAGGCGCAGACAGCATCACTCAAATACAAAGCGCAAAACGGGCAGGTCTACAACCTCAATTTGATCGACACGCCAGGTCATGTCGACTTCTCCTATGAAGTGAGCCGTTCACTCTCTGCATGTGAAGGTGCATTGCTCGTCGTTGACGCCAGCCAGGGCGTGGAAGCGCAGACGGTGGCCAACTGTTACACCGCACTGGAGTTGGGTGTTGAGGTGGTACCGGTGTTAAACAAGATGGACTTGCCCAACGCCGACCCCGATAACGCCCGGCTGGAAATTGAAGACGTGATTGGTATCGACGCAACGGATGCGATTCCGTGCTCGGCCAAGACGGGTATGGGCATTGAAGAAATTCTCGAAGCTATCGTCGCCAGAATTCCCGCGCCCAAGGGAAACCCCGACGGCCCATTGCGCGCGATGATCGTCGACAGCTGGTTTGACAACTACGTGGGCGTTGTCATGCTTGTACGCGTAGTCGATGGTCGGCTTGTCAAGGGTGAGCGCATCAAGATGATGGCGACTGAGACCACCTACAACGCCGACAGTTTGGGCGTTTTCACGCCTGCCAACGAGCCGCGTGCGTCGCTGGAGGCGGGTGAAGTGGGCTACATCATTGCCGGCATCCGTGAATTACAGGCCGCCAAGGTCGGCGACACGATCACACTGATCCGTCCCGGCACCGGCGGTGCCGCTGCAACGGCCACCGAAGCGCTGCCCGGTTTCAAGGAAATTCAGCCGCAGGTTTTTGCGGGGCTGTACCCGACCGAAGCCAATCAGTACGAAGGCTTGCGGGACAGCCTTGAAAAACTCAAGCTCAATGACTCCTCTCTGCACTACGAGCCCGAGGTCAGCCAAGCACTGGGCTTTGGTTTTCGGTGTGGTTTCCTCGGCCTTCTGCACATGGAAATCGTGCAGGAGCGTCTCGAGCGCGAGTTTGACCAGGACTTGATCACGACAGCACCTAGCGTGGTCTACCAGGTGTTGGGGGTAGATGGCGCGGTGCGTATGGTGGAGAACCCGTCGAAGATGCCGGATCAGGGTCGCCTCGACGAGATTCGAGAACCCATCGTGACGGTGCACCTGTACATGCCACAGGAGTACGTGGGCTCCGTCATGACACTGGCCAATCAAAAGCGTGGGGTGCAGATGAACATGGCCTACCACGGTCGCCAGGTCATGCTGACCTACGAGATGCCATTGGCCGAGATCGTTCTGGACTTTTTCGACAAGCTCAAGAGCGTGTCGCGAGGCTATGCTTCCATGGACTATGAATTCAAGGAATACCGTGCGGCTGACGTCGTTAAGGTGGATATCTTGCTCAATGGCGAAAAGGTCGACGCGCTTTCGATCATCGTGCACCGCTCGCAGTCTCAATACCGTGGCCGGGCCGTGGTTGCCAAAATGCGCGAAGTGATTTCAAGGCAGATGTTCGACGTCGCCATCCAGGCCGCGAT
>JANOAP010000533.1:0-2422 GCA_031411175.1 Rhodoferax sp.
AACAGCCGCTTGAAGCCCGCAACCACGGCGGGCGCAGTGATCGCTTTGCGGATGACCCCAGACAGGCGCTCCTGCATCGCCAGGGGCGTTTTCCCGTGCACAAACACGGTGAAGTAGTCGCTGGTGACCAGTTGAGGAAACCCCTGCTCAATGAAGGTCGGCACGTCGGGTGTCTGCCCGCTGCGCTTGTCACCACTCGTCGCGAGGATGCGAATTTTTCCACTCGCCATTTGCATCAGGGCATCATTGAGTGGGGTACACCCAGCGGCCACCTGCCCGCCCATAATGTCCGGAAACGCAGCTGTCGATCCCCGGTAGTGGGCCAGAGCCAAATCAACCTTGGCCTGTTGGCCAAGCACGACAGCGAGCATGTGGTGTGGGGTACCTGGACCCGGTGAAGCCACGGTGGCATTGCGCTTGTCGGTGCGCGCCCAGGCCAGATAATCCTGAAGAGTCTTGACTGACGCGGGCACTGCGGACCCAACAACGTAACAGGCTTCGATTCTCGTCAGCGTACTGACCGGTGCCACATCGACAAAGGGATCGTAGCCAGGTTGTTTGAGCACATGCGGGTACAGGCTCTGGATCCCGCTGGCGTGCAACATCAGCGTCAATCCGTCGGCTGGTGCTGAGCGCAGTGCCTGAATGGCGATGCGGCCCGCAGCCCCGGTCTTGTTTTCCACGACAACAGTATCGGCAATTTCTCCGCGCAGTTGCTCGGCCAAAAGGCGCGCCATGACGTCAGTTGTGCCGCCCGCCGGGACAGGCACAAAGATCTTGGCCAGTTCAGGCCTGGTTTGCGCATAGTTGGCGGTTGAAAGTCCCGCGAGAGTGCCGGCGCAAAGCGATGCGAAGCGGCGGCGATTGATGTGATGCATGTCATGGTCTCCGGTTACTTGAATCTGCGTTTCGCGAAATTCAGACTCGAACTGTAGAGACCGGGAACCATTTAGAAAAATGGTTTCGATCCATGGGTGGCATGGATTTGGTAAATGCGAGGGTTAACCCGCGAACGCTATGGCGTGATGATTGCGCGTTGCATCAGGGACCGGAGCCAGACGATGCCCAAGTCCATCGACCGATATTCGTGCCACTGCATCAAAAGCTCCATGGGCGGAATGGGGACCGGGCAGGTCAGCAGGCAAAGGGGATGACTTTGCGCCAGTGCCTGCGCCAAACGCCGGTGGACAGTCGCGACATAAGGCGTGCCGACCACCAGCAAGGGCACGGACGAGAAGCTGTAGGTGGTGACGGCCACCTTGCGTGACAGGCCCGAGCTTTCCATGAACCTGCCTTCGTACGCAGCGGCACCATCCTCAATGGGGACCATCACGACGTGCTCTGCATCCCGGTACTGCGCCAGCGACAAGCCGGTGCGCGCGTACTCGCTGGCTGACCACACCACGCAGACAAATTCTTCAGTGAGCAGCCTTTCGGTAGGGTGGTCGTTGCTGCAGTACACCTGCGGGATCACCAGGACATCCGCATTTCCGCTTTCCAGTGCGCGGGCCGGTATGCCCAGCAAAGGGAGAAACCGGAACTGGGTGGCACTGTTTTGCGCGGCTGCCAAGGCAACAGTCTGCGGCAAGATGGTCTGAAGTGTGTAGTCCGAAGCGAAGACCTTGAAGACCCGGTCCGAGCGCGTTGGGTCGAATTCGGGTTGCACCTCTATCGCGGCGCGGATGCGTACCAGCACATCGCGTAGCGGATCTTTCAGAGCCAGCGCGCGAGGTGTGAGTTCCATGCGGCGCAAGACTGGCACCAACAAAGGGTCACCAAAGTAGCTGCGAAGGCGACCCAGGGCGTTGCTCATTGCAGACTGGCTGAGGTGCAATTTTTCTGCCGCACGCGTGATGTTCCGCTCGGTGATCAGCGTGTCCAGGGCAACCAGCAAATTGAGATCTAGTTTGTCAAAGCGCATGCTTGGTGTTGATTCCGCAGACAAACTGAGCCAGGATTCCGGTTCAATATTGAGCCACTGGTTTAAAAGAAATTCGGCTACTCGATTGTGGAGAAGTCTACGTCAGTGTCTGTAGTACTGGCCCGTTCCGTTGGTTTGTAGCGTGCGGATTTGGTGGTTCGGACCTGAGCGCTGGAGTGTTTGAATCGCCAACTCTGGTTGCATCCTCGTCGACTGTTTCAGCCCGAGTGCGCCGCGACGGCTTGGCGGAATCCGTCGACTGCCACGCGCAGGATGCCGAGAAGGCGCTCGCGATCCAGGCTGATCGCGCGCATCGGTCCACCGAGGCTGAGCGTCATAGGCGGGCGTTCGCGCGGTACAGGCAGCAAGATCGCGAGCGCTGCTGCGCCGGGCATCGATGTGCCCATCGACATGGACCATCCATCGCGCCGGGTCCGGTCCAGTTCGCGCTGTACCTGCGGCATTTCACGGCGAAGCTCGGGTGTGGTCTCGAGCGCGTTC
>JANOAP010000534.1:0-2216 GCA_031411175.1 Rhodoferax sp.
CACCGCCACAAAGCCGCTGCCAAACTGGTCGCCTTCGCTGATGCGAATAAGCCAGGCGTCGTATTCAGCGCCGCTGTGGCCCGCAGCCAGCAACTCCTCCAGCATCACGGTAACTTTGACTCCATTGGGCGTGCCCAGCGAGTACAACTGAAAAGGGTGTTTGCCCACCGGTAAATCCTTGTCATGGGTAGGCCCGGCAATCGGGCGGTTGATATTGGCAAAGCGGCCACCGCTGCCTTTGTCCCAAGTCCAGACGGTGGGTGGTTTGTAATCTGCTGTGTCACTCATCAAAGATTCTCCATTGCTACTCAACTCTATACCCGGCAAAGTCTAGCCCGGAATCCGCACCGGCAGGTGCGTAAAGCCACGCACAAAGGGTGACCTCACACGCGTCGGCTCGCCCACCACCTCAATCACGGGGAAGCGTTTCAACATTTCTTCCCACAAAATCTTCAGCTGTAATTCGGCCAGGCGGTTGCCCACACAGCGGTGGATGCCAAAGCCAAAGGCCATGTGCTGGCGTGGCCGGGCACGATCAATGATGAATTCATCCGGTCTGTCAATGGCCTCAGGATCGCGGTTGCCAGACAGGTACCACATGACGACTTTGTCACCCTGCTTAATCTGTTTGCCGGCAAGTTCAGTGTCACAAAGTGCGGTGCGGCGCATGTGGGCCAGGGGGGTCTGCCAGCGGATGATCTCGGGCACCAGGCTGTCGATCAGCGCCGGGTTGGCTCGCAACTTGGCAAACTGCGCCGGGTTCTGGTGCAATGCCAGCAGCCCACCGCTCATGGAGTTGCGCGTCGTGTCATTGCCACCCACGATCAGCAAAATGAGGTTGCCCAGAAACTCGCTGGGGGCCATGTTGCGTGTGGCCGGTGAATGGGCCAGCATGGAAATCAGGTCATGACCGGGTGGCGCATTGACGCGTTCATTCCACAGGCGTGTGAAATAGGTCAGGCATTTGACCAACTCAGCTTGCCGCTCTTCCCAGGTTGAAATGGGCGCACCACCGCCAGCACCCGGCACCGTGGTGGCGACGTCCGACCACCAGGTCAACAACCTGCGGTCTTCAAAGGGGAAGTCAAACAAGGTGGCGAGCATTTGGGTCGTCAACTCGATCGAGACCAGATCAACCCAATTGAAGGTTTCGTTGCGTGGCAGGCTGTCGAGCACCTTGCAAGTGCGCGTGCGGATCGTGCTTTCCATGGCTGCCAGATTGCCAGGTGCCACGATGGGGCTGACCGTCTTGCGTTGCTCATCGTGTTTGGGCTGGTCCATCGCGATGAAGCTCGGCGCACGGAGCTGGGCGGGCGCTTCCATGATGGCGATGCCGCCATGCACGACATCGGACGAGAAAATGCCGTGGCTGGTGTCCACCTGCATGATGTCTTTGTACTTCGTTACCGACCAGTATTTGCCAAACAAAGGGCTGGTGGCCTGGTGCACCGGGTCGTCACGGCGCAGGCGTTCAAAGTAGTGGCCCACAGTATCGTTTTCGAACAGGGTCGGGTCACTGACATCAATCTGGTCCAGCGGCATGGCGAATGCGGCCTGGCGGGCAGTTTGGCCTGGGGTGGTGTGGGCAGTTGCGAGCATGGTGTTCTCCTCAATCCGTTAAAACGGTTAGTGTTCAGTGTTGTCCATCAGGCATGGAAACGACCAGGCCATCAAGCGCTTGCGTCATCACAATCTGGCAGGCCAGGCGGGAGTTGTCCTGGGTGGCTGCTGCAAAGTTCAGCATGTCTTCTTCCATCACCGTGCGGTTGCCAGTTCGCGCCCGCCAGGCCGCATCGACATACACGTGGCAGGTGGCACAAGCACATTGCCCGCCGCAGTCGCCGTCGATGCCGGGCACGTTGTTGTCCACGGCGGCGCGCATCAATGACAGACCTTCCTGGATCTCGACCGGATGGCGATTGCCGTTGTAAGAAATGAATGTCACACGGGGCATGGCCTTTTTACTCCTGAAGTTGGGTGTCTAGAACAACGCGCCCGGTGACGCGCCCTGCCTGGAGGTCTTGGAGGCTTTGTTCGGCCTGCGCCAGTGGGCGCACTTGCACCGCAGGCAAAGTCAATTTGCCACTTTGCACCAGCGCCACCAACACACGCATTTGCGCTGTACTGCCTACCGCTGAGCCCATCAATGAAATCTCGCGCATTGCCAGGGCCACCAGCGGTATCGTGGTCGCACCACCAAACAGCCCCACCGAGAC
>JANOAP010000535.1:0-5599 GCA_031411175.1 Rhodoferax sp.
CATTTCTGGGTGGAAATACGCGTCCCCTTCAGGCTCATACCTCATTGGACAAGGCTCCAAGTTCACAAACTCCCCCAGACCATCCATAATCACCGCCGGATTGTCAAACTTCATGTCCCTAGCCCAATCAGGAGCGGCGAATGCCAAAGGTCACCTTCATTGAATTCCACGGGAAACACCACGACGTTGAGATCGCTTCAGGCCTGTCCCTGATGCGCGCGGCAGTGGACAACAACGTGCCCGGCATTGACGGCGACTGCGGCGGCCAGTGCGCCTGCGCGACCTGCCACGTGTTTGTAGAGGGGCATTGGGCCACAGTGGCGGGTACGCGGTCCGCGCGTGAGGACGAGATGCTCAATTTCGCCGCAGAGTTGAAGGACAGTTCACGTCTGGCCTGCCAGATTACTGTGACCGACGCCATGGATGGCCTGGTGGTCTCCATGCCTGAAGGCCAACATTAACACCGGGAGAACGTTATGACCGCTACAGCAACCCCCTCCTCCTCGTCTGTTTCCGCTGACTCCATACGGGCCCGCATTCAGGCCATACCGCTGAACCAGCTTGATCCGGCTGACACCCAGGGTTTTGTTGACGACACCGTGGGCTACACCTTTGAGCGTCTGCGCCGCGAAGACCCGGTGCACCGCTCACACAGCCCAGTGCAGGGCATGGGGGACTACTGGTCGGTCACGCGCTACCAGGACATCATGGCGGTAGACACAAACCCGACGGTGTTTTCGTCCGACTTTGCCAAGGGCGGCATCACGCTGATGGACTTTCCGCCAGGCGAGCAGCAGTTGCAGATGTTCATCGCCATGGACCCACCCAAGCACGACGAACAACGCAAGGCCGTGAGCACCATCGTGGCACCGTCCAACCTGACGAATTGGCAGAGCCTGATCCGCGAACGCACCTGCATGGTGCTGGACAGCCTGCCGCGCAACGAAACCTTTGACTGGGTAGACAAGGTCTCGATCGAGCTGACCACCTACATGCTGGCCACCTTGTTTGACTTTCCCTTGGAAGACCGTCGCTTGCTCACACACTGGTCGGACATGGCCACCTCCAACAAGTCCACCAACCCGGATGCACCTGAACCTGAGGTGCGCATGGGCGAACTCAAGAAGATGCTGGGCTACTTCACCAAGCTGTGGAACGAGCGGGTGAATGAGCCCCCTCGCACCGATCTGATCTCCATGCTGGCGCATGGCCCCGCAACCCGGAACATGGGGCCTATGGAGTACATGGGCAACCTGGTGTTGCTGATTGTGGGCGGCAACGACACCACGCGTAATTCGATGACCGGCGGCCTGCTGGCGCTGCATGACAACCCCGCCGAGATGGCCAAACTGCGCGCCAACCCGGCGCTGATCGACAGCCTGGTGCCCGAGATTATTCGGTGGCAGACACCGCTGGCCTACATGCGCAGAACCGCCACGCAAGACACCGAACTGGGCGGGAAACAGATTAAAAAGGGTGACAAGCTGGCCATGTGGTACTTATCAGGTAACCGGGACGAGACCATGATTGACGAGCCCAACCGCTTCATCGTGGACCGCGCCCGCCCGCGGCAACACCTGTCGTTCGGCTTTGGCATTCACCGCTGTGTGGGCAACCGGCTGGCCGAGTTGCAACTCAAAATTTTGTGGGAAGAACTGCTGAAGCGCTTTTCCGTGATTGAGGTTATGGGCAAGCCCACCCGGGTGCGCTCGGCCTTCGTGCGCGGGTTCACCCATCTGCCTGTGCGGATTCCGGGATAAAGAGCGCTGAAGCGAATCTGACGGCTCAAAGCGAATGAAAGTGTGAAGATTTACCCGGCCCGTGACGCCGAAAGAACCCTGCCCTGCTCAGCCTGCGGCAACACTGTGTCACGGGTGGACTGCCACAAGAACCGTTTTGGCGAATACATCTGCTGGGAATGCCAGGAGGACGGCGTCAGGGCCACATCCCGGCAAAAAGGCCACTACTACCTGAAGCGGGCCGCTCACTGGAGCATCGTGGGCCTGGCCGTGACGCTGCCCGTCATCCTGCTCCTTGGTATTGTCTTTGCTTTCTTTTAGCGTGACATAAACCACGATTCGGGCCAATTGCCATCAGGTGTGACGTTGCAAAAAAGTAGAATGTAAAAATACTGGCGGACAAGTCAAAGCCACCAGTGCGACTCATCCGAGGTACAACATTCATTCATGGCGGACAGCGCGTTACTGACTAAGAAGTTGGGCCGTTACGACATACTTCGCATCCTTGGCAAAGGTGCGATGGGTGTCGTCTATGAGGCGCGTGATCCCAACCTCAACCGTCGGGTCGCCATCAAGGTGATCGGTGTCGATGCGCTCTCCCCCGAGGAAGCCGCTGACTACGAGCAGCGGTTTCGCACAGAAGCGCATTCGGCAGCCCGCCTGCAGCATCCCAATATTGTGAGCGTTTACGACTCCGGACGCGATGGCGAAACGCCCTATATGGTCATGGAGTACGTTGACGGCAAAGACCTCAAACGCCATCTTGACAACGGGCAGCGCTACACCCTGGAGCAATCGGTCCGCATGATGTGCGATTTGCTGTCGGCACTGGAATACGCCCACCATCACAAGATAGTGCATCGCGACATCAAGCCTGCCAACATGCTGATTGAGGCCAGTGGTCGGCTCAAGCTGACTGACTTTGGCGTTGCCCGCATCCAGGACTCAGGTGATGGCACCCGTACCCAGGGCGGCATGGTTGGCACGCTGAAATACATGTCGCCAGAGCAAGTCGATGGCAAGCCGGTGGATGCAGCGTCTGATATGTTTTCTGCCGGCATCGTGCTGTACCAGTTGCTCACCGACCGGCGCCCGTTTGACGGCAGCAGCTACTTCGCCATTGCCACTCAAATCACCAGCCAGGACCCACCGGCACCGAGCTCCGTCAATGCCATGCTGCCCGTGGAGCTGGATGCGGTGGTGGCCAAAGCGCTCGCCAAAGAAAAAGGCCAGCGCTACACCTCGGCCATTGACTTCGCACTGGCACTGCAGGCGGCAGCGCGCAGCGCCGACCCGACTATCGTGCCCAGCGCCAACCCCTACAAATCCCCACGCAGTGGCTCGACGTTGGACGAGCGCAGTGGCTCGACCGTCAATCTGCGCTCGGGCCGTGGCGGCGGCAGTTTGAGCACCATCACGCAGGAGCTGGAGCTGGTCTACTGGAAAGACGTCAAAGACAGCGACGACCTGCAGGACATTGAAGGCTTCCTGAGGCGCTTCCCAGAAGGTGTCTATGCCGATCTGGCCAAGCGCAGGCTCAAGCGCATCACCGGCTTGGGGACCGAACCCGGGCAACTGCCTTATGAACAAACCGAGGTGGTCAGCCGCCTGGCACTGGCGTCTGGGCTGGATCCCAAATCAGGCGCTGACGACGTGACCGTGCCCGCTCTCGGGGCCACAGAATTACTTGAAACGGTGACGCAGGTTGAACCTCACGGCACTGACACGCCAGGCGACCTTGAAGCCACCTTGGTTCGTGGGCCGGTGCCCAGCCCGGAGCCAATACCGGTGTCGATGCCTGCGTCTTTACCTCTGCCGGACACATCAGCCAAGGCTGAACCAGCCATTGAAGTCACTGATGAGCCTGCGGTTGCCGTGAAAGAAGCCGCTCCACGCCGCAGCGGCCTCTGGCTGGGTCTGGCAGGGGCGGTCGTCGCCGTGGGCGCAGCCTGGTTCTGGCTGGGCTCGGACAGCCGGACTGCTGCCGTTGCACCTGCCGATTCACCGGGGATGGTATCCCCGGCTGCCGGTGCCGCATCGGCATCGGCATCCTCGACGACCGCAGGAATTGCCGGTCCCGCCAATGCGGCCAGCACGGCGGCTTCAAGCCCATCCATGGCGCAGTCTGCGGACTCGACCGCAAGCGCCGCTGCTGCGCCCTCGCCTTCGCTTTCTGCAACCGCGCCTGTTTCTGCTGCAGCATCGGCACCCGGCATGGCCAGGGTCAGCCCCAAACCTGCCACTCTGGCATCTGGCGCGCGCCCACCAGCCCGTGATGGCAACCAGCGTCCCGTGCCTGCGGCACAAGGTGCCCGCACACCTGCAACCGAGTCTGATCAGCCGCCAGCCAGACCACCCTTGGGCAGCCAGACCCAACCACCCGTACGTCCGGGCAGTGCTGTCGTAGAAAGGCCGGCACCCGAGCCCGTACCAACCGACCCGCGCGAGGTTTGCAAGGGCAAGTTCATGTTCGCTCTTGGGTCTTGCATGACGGAGCAATGCGCCCTGCCACGGCTTCAGAACCATCCGGCCTGTGTCGAAATACGGGACCAGATTGAGCGCCGCCGAAACATCGAGCAAGCGCGCTGAGCGGCACCTGTCTGACCTGGTCATGCACCTTTTTGTATGGGTATTTTTCACCGCATGGTTTGCAATCGGATCATCCGCTTTAGCCGCCATCGCAGAACAAGATTCGCTTGCCCAGCCACCGCTGGCAGTGACTGCACTGCTTGATAAAGCCCAGATTCTTGAACGCAGCGCCGATGAGTTTGAAGGGCTGTGGGAGGCAGCGGGCGCCTATTGCAGTGCCTCACGCCTGGGCAGCACGGAAGCGCAATACCGGCTCGGCATGTTGTACGCCTTTGGGCGCGGCGTACCCGAAAGCCGTGAGATGGCGGCATCGCTTTTTTCGGTGGCTGCAGCCCAGGGCCACGTACAGGCGCAAAACATGCTGGAAACCATCCACATGACCAGCACAGTCTTGCCCGGCTGCGTGACATCAGACGCCTTGCCCGACAAGGCCATCCAACCGGTCAGGCAGGCAGCGACAGTTGGGGGCATCGAAAAATTTCTGGAATCTGTTCCCAAAGACCGGCGCTGGGTGATTGATCTGGTCAGCCCGCTGGCGCGCTGGCATTCGGTAGACCCCAAGCTGATTCTGTCCATTATTGCGGCTGAATCCAATTTTCAGATCCAGGCCAAGTCGGCCAAGGCTGCCATGGGCCTGATGCAGCTCATTCCCGAAACCGCCGAGCGCTTCAACGTCAGCAACGCCTACAACGCCACCCAGAACATCCGTGGCGGGCTAGCCTATGTGCGCTGGTTGCTGTCTTACTACCAGGGGGATGTCAAGCTGACGCTGGCAGCCTACAACTCGGGCGAAGGCACCGTAGACCGTTATAAGGGTATACCGCCCTACAAGGAAACCCGGCTGTATGTGCAGCGGGTGATGGCGCTGTATGGGCGGACTACCCATCCGTTTGATGATCGTGCGGGGAAAGTGTCGCCCTCGTTAAAGCGGATCCCTGGCAAGCCTTGAGTGTGGGCCTGAAGCACCATAACAATAAATCTGAAACGTATTCGACCCATGCAAGCACCTGATCAACCCATTCTTCGCGACATCGTGCTGGTCGGCGGTGGCCACAGTCACGTGGGGGTGCTGAAAAGTTTTGGCATGAAGCCCATTCCCGGCGTGCGCCTGACGCTCATCTGCACCGACATGCACACGCCCTACTCCGGCATGTTGCCGGGTTATGTGGCCGGGCACTACGACTACGACGACGTGCACATCGACCTGAGCCGTCTGGCCGTGTTTGCTGGGGCACGCCTGTACCGCGACGAAGTGATTGGCCTGGACCGCG
>JANOAP010000536.1:0-5185 GCA_031411175.1 Rhodoferax sp.
GGCGCGTGCCGCATCAGGCCCGGTGTGGCCGTAGGCAGACACCGAGCAGTACACCAGCTTGGGGTTGCGTTGGGACAGTTCCTCATAGCCCAGGCCCAGCTTGTTCAGCGCACCGGGGCGGTAGTTCTCGACAAATACATCCGCACTGTCGGTCAGCTTGTGCATCATCTCCAGACCACGCGGGTCGCGCAGGTTGATGCAAAGGCCCTGCTTGCCCATGTTCTGCTGCATGAAGTAGCCGCTCTGTCCGCCCACCATGGTCGGGCTGGCACGGCCAGCGTCACCGGATTCAGGGCGTTCGACCTTGATGACGTCGGCCCCCATGGCACTCAGACACCGCGACATGTGCGGGCCGGCCAGAAAGTGGCTGTAGTCGATGACGCGGATGCCTGCCAGAGGCAGGGGTTGTGTTCGTTTAGTCATTAAATGTCTTTGAAGCGCCCTAGAAATGGGCTTTCATAGCTATATTATTAGTAGCAAATATCAGGCAGGCCGCCGGGGAATCATCAACCGGTGTTCGCCCTTTTGCACCACCTGGCCATGCTGGTTGATCAGCTCGGCGGGCATCACCACAATGCCCCAGTCCGGCTTGCTTTTCGATTCACGCAGGGTGCCGACGCGGAATGTCACGTGCAACTCGTCATTGATCTTGATGGGCAGTAAAAAGTCCCAGGTCCAGCCCAGCGACATGCCGGGCAGGAAGCGGTATTCGCTCTGGGTCTTCAGGCCATCGGCCACCGACTGCCCCATCAGGCCATGCGCCACGCGGCAACCGAAGTGCGACTTGTTGGCGTATTCCTCGTCCACGTGCACGGGCGTGAAGTCGCCCGTGAGTTCGGCGTAAGCGTCGATGCGCTCGGCGGTAACCAGGTAGCTGGGGCTGGTGCATTCGTCGCCCAGTTTTGCGTCGTCCCAGTATTTCTCGGGGGTTTTGAAGTCGATTTTGGGTGCTGGCATGTCTCTGTCTTTCGGGTCTGCAAATGGGGGCGCTGGCTTGATGCTTCAGGGCTTTGCGCGCGGATTGACCTTGAGGGCCTGGGCCACCGAATGGGGCGCGGCCTGAATCAGTTCCACCGCCAGGCCATCTGGCAATTGCAGCCAGTTGCGCCCTTGCGGCAACTGCTTCACGCCAAACTTGTGGCACTCAGCAATCGCTTCGTCCAGGTCTTCCACCATGACGCCCAGATGAGCCAGCCAGCCCGAATCGTTGCAGGGAGGCGCTTCAAAGTCGGGCGTGCTCATGAGCTGCATGCCGCCAATCGTCCAATATTGCCTGGGGGATGCGGGGTCGCCGTCGATCTCGCGCACATCCATGCCCAAAGCTTCATAGAAGAAGTTGATGTGCCAGTGGATGTCTTTGACGCGAACGGCCACGTGTTCCACGTAGGATTTTTTGGTGTAAGCCATCTGGTTCTCAAACAGAAGAGGTTGAAGGAATTGCCGCCGCGCCGGGCCGCCCCAAGCAAGGCACGGACCCCTCGGGGGGCAGCGGAGCACGCGCAGCGGCAAGCGTGGGGGCCATATTGCTGACCAGGCGGCGCTCGATGCCTTTAAGGCACGCCACCAGGGCCTGATTCACGGGCGTCGGCACACCCACCTTCAACCCCTGCGCCACAACCGCCCCGTTCACGTAATCAATCTCGGTGGCAGAGCCCTTTTCAAGGCTCTGCAACATGGACGCCTTGAACTCAAAGGGCAGGCCCACCGCCGCCTTGACCCAGGGCTGGCGCGGGTCACTGGTGGACAGCGTGACGCCGCTGGCTTTGGCCACGGCCATGGCCTCAGCCACAGCCGCCACGGCACAGGCCTCCACCTCAGGCACCTGGTACAGCTCGCCATACGGCAAGCCGGTGATGCCGCTCAACGCGCCCGTGGCCACATTGACCAGCAGCTTGTCCCAGATGGTGGCCATGATGTTGGCGCTGACCGTGGTCTGCAACCCCGCGGCCGTGAACACGCGGGCGATGTGCTGCACGCGGTCCGTCAGGCGGCCGTCCAGTTCGCCAATGTGGGTGTCTTTGCCGCGCGTGCCAATCGTGATATGGGCCACGCCCAGCTGCGTGCCGCCCGCATACGTCTTGCCAGCCAGCACGCGCTCGCGACCCACGATGTCGGCCAGGATGTCCTCATGCCCCACGCCGTTTTGCAGCGACAGCACTGCCGTGTCCGGCCCCAGCAACGACATCGCGCCCTGCATGGCCTGCCCCGTGTGAAACGACTTGACCAGCACGACCACCAGGTCCACCACACCCGCGTCCTTTGCCGTGGTGGCGGCATGCACTTTCACGGTGCGGTCTTTGCCCTCGTCACGCAGGATCAAGCCTCTGGCGTTCATCGCCTCGACCTGGTCCGCGTTGCGGTTGATCAGCCAGACTTCATGGCCCGCCTCGGTCAGCACGCCGCCGATGGCGCAACCCAGCGACCCGGCACCCAGAATTCCAATTTTCAACATGCGCTCCTCATTCTTTTGCTTTAGCACCGGTCACTCTGCACTCAATGCCCACAGCAGCTTATGACACGCGAGAGCATTTCTGGCTTGATCGTAAGCACCCCCTCTTATTAAGTCCATGCAATGGCTGCAATACATAGCATTGCAATTTTTAATAAAGGTGGAAAATCACACCATGGACGCCGACACCCGCTTGCTTGACATCAAACTGCTGCGTCTGATAGACCAGCTTTACGCCACCCGCAGCGTGACCCGCGCTGCCGAAGCGTTGGGGCAAAGCCAGCCCACCATCAGCATATGGCTTGCGCGTCTGCGCCTGCAACTGGGCGACCCGCTGTTTGTGCGAACCGGCGAAGGCATGCTGCCCACGCCGCGCGCGGATGCGCTGATGCCCACCGTGCGCGAGGTGCTGTCGGGCCTGGAGCGCCTCAGCGAATCCGGCGCAGCGTTTGACCCGGCCACCGCCCAGCGGCGTTTTGCCATCTGCATGACCGACGCCAGCCACATCACGCTGCTGCCACTCTTGCTGGCCCATGTGCGCGCCCTGGCACCCGGGCTGGCGCTGGAAGCCAGCCGCATTGACGCTGACCTGGCGGGCAACCTGCAGTCGGGCAAGGCCGATCTGGCGGTGGGTTTCCTGCCTTGGCTGGACGCCGGTTTTTACCAGCAGACGTTGTACAGCCAGGACTGGATCTGCCTGGCCAACGCCAACCACCCGCGTGTTGCAGATGACAAACCGGCGTCATGGAACCTGCAGGTTTACCAGGCTGAGGCGCACATCGGCATCAGTTCGGGCACCGGCTACCAACTACTGGATAGCGCCGTCGCGTCAAAGCACATCACACGCCAGATCCGGCTGGAGCTGCCGGGCTTTTTGGGCTTGTCCGCAATTTTGTCCACCAGCGACCTGATTGCCACGCTGCCCCGGCATATTGGTGAAACGCTGGCGGCAGCAGCGGGCCTGCGCGTGCTGCCGGTGCCCTTTGATATCCCCAGCTTCACCGTGAAGCAGTACTGGCACGCGCGCTACCACCATGATGGTGCCAACCGCTGGCTGCGGGGTATTTGCGCGGAGTTATTTATGAAAAGCGATATTGGGCCGCGTGTTGAGTAGATTGCTGGCGATCCGAGAAAATTTCCCGATCGGGAAGTAACACTGTGCCCTGCTTATTTGGGCCTCACAAATACCCCGAACGGTAAACTCAATCAACCGGGCACGTTGCGCTTTACGCCTCATCCTGGCCTGGCAGCCGCCTCTTCAGCGTTCAGAATCTCAGCGCCAAACGCCGCCGCCCGCGCAAAAAAATCGTCGGCCAGGGTTTCAAAGCCAGGGACCGGGCTCATGCAGTCCTTCAACACAATCAACCGTGGGCTTGGTTTGCCGTGTTGCCGGATGTAGCGGGCCAGTTGGTCAAAGCTGGCGGCCACGCAGTGGCTGGAGGCCTGGCCGGCAAAGATCAGGGTTGAGGTGTTGGCCAGCAAAGACTCCGCCAGGGGCACATTGAATAGCGTGCTGGCAACGGCCTCGTCCGGTGCATCAGCCTCGAAAGCACCAAAATGCTCGGTCAGGTAATACTCACCCTTGAGCACTTTTTGCACAGCCTTTTGCTGCGCAAATTCCCACTCCGTCAGCGCCTGCATCAGGTCGCCCTGGATATTGTGGCCCCAGGTGCCGGTGACGCAATGCACCGGCCACACCACCAGGCCATCGCGCCCGGCCAGGGCCAACTTTTGCAGCATGGTCGTCACAGCGGGCAGCAGCGAACGGTTTCGGGGCACATAAACACCAGCTTGCACTTCGGCCAGCGTGACGAAGGTAAATGGCGCAACGGCTGCACCATCGGCTTGCCGCCAAAATGTGGTGCGCTCCACCGCCACGCTGGGGTGTGAGTCCAGCGTCACGGTGATCTCATCAGGCTGTACTGTTGATATGAACCGGCTCAGACGCCGCAGGTCTTCGTTGGCCCCGGCGACCGGCAAAGCGGCCCCAGGTGAGTCACAGAAATCGTTCTGGGGGTCAATGATCAGCAGTTTCAGCATGCCAAATTTTAGGCTGTGCACTGTGTTGTGCTCTATTTTGTGCAGTATGTCGCGCTCTGGTCGCCACTTTAGAGCCGCCACTCTGGCCTTGTCCTCCCCAACACTTCGGTAGCCGTTATGGGCTGATCCACGCACTCCGTGGCGGAAGGCAACACCATGCAAAACCAGACTGTGCCAGCACTCGTACCGGGCGAATCGCTCCCTGCTGCGGATGCGCGCGCGTCGCTCCTGGCCGAGGTCGATTTCAAGTGGCTGATGTCTGGCCAGGGCTGGTGGATTGACACCACCCGGTTTCACAGTGACCCTGGCTATGCCGGTGCACTTTTGAAACTGGCCCTGGCGTCGCAATCGTTTGCATTGCGGGAGTGTGCTGCACTTTTGCAGGCCCAACGAATTGGGCTCTCAAACCCCGTCACAGCGACATAGAGCCGCCGCCGCTGGCGCAAGCGTCGCTTATTTCTTGCCCAGCGCTGGCAGGGTCGCCACCACCACCTGACGGCCGTCTTTCACTTCCACCAGGAAGCTCTCGCGGTCCAGGTCACCATTGGCGTCAAACGTCACATCCATGATG
The DNA here is from genome assembly GCA_031411175.1 of Rhodoferax sp. Taxonomy (GTDB): domain Bacteria; phylum Pseudomonadota; class Gammaproteobacteria; order Burkholderiales; family Burkholderiaceae_C; genus JANYCG01. The sequence goes on from JANOAP010000536.1 coordinate 5,061, forward strand.
ATGCCGGGGTACTTTTTGGCGCTGATGTACAGGCCCTTCATGGCCTGTGCTACGGCCTTGCGGTCCAGCTTGCCGACTTTGTCAATGGCGGCCTTCAGGGAGTAAACACCCATGTAGCCCTTGAT
>JANOAP010000537.1:0-25205 GCA_031411175.1 Rhodoferax sp.
GGCCTCCAGCGACGCGACCAACATCGACACCCGTATCGTGCGCGATGGTGACCACTACGTCATCAATGGCCGCAAGTGGTGGTCGTCCGGCGTGGGCGACCCGCGCTGCAAGCTGGCCATTGTGATGGGCAAGACCGACCCTGAGGCACCCAAGCATTCGCAGCAGTCCCAAATTCTGGTGCCGCTGGATTCGCCGGGCATCGAGATTGTTCGCATGCTGCCTGTGTTCGGGTTTGACGATGCGCCGCATGGCCATGCCGAAGTCATTTTGAAGAACGTACGTGTACCGGTGGAGCACCTGCTGCTGGGTGAAGGCCGTGGCTTCGAGATCGCCCAGGGGCGCCTTGGCCCCGGGCGCATTCACCACTGCATGCGCACCATCGGCAGTGCCGAAGTCGCGCTGGAGAAAATGGTCAAGCGCCTGCAGTCGCGCGTGGCGTTTGGCAAGCGCATCTCGGAGCAATCGGTGTGGGAAGAGCGCGTGGCACATGCCCGCATTGACATCGAGATGACGCGTTTGCTCACGCTCAAGACTGCCGACATGATGGATAAGGCCGGTAACAAGGTGGCGCGTGCCGAGATCGCCATGATCAAGGTGGCGGCACCGCTGGCGGCCTTGCGCATCATTGACCATGCCATTCAGGCCTTTGGTGCCGCAGGCGTCAGCACCGATGCGGGGCTGGCCAAGCAATACGCCAGCATGCGCACCATGCGGCTGGCCGACGGGCCGGATGAAGTGCATTGCCGCACCATTGCGCGCATGGAATATGGCCGTTACGGCGTCGAAAAATAACTGGAGAAATCTCATGTCACTCTTTTCACTCACTGGCAAAGTCGCCGTCATCACGGGTTCCACCAAGGGCATTGGCAAAGCCATTGCCATCCGCATGGCCGAGCAGGGTGCCAAGGTGGTGGTCTCGTCGCGCAAGGCAGATGCTTGTGCTGAAGTCACCCAGGAAATCAATGCGCAGTTTGGTGCAGGATCGGCGATTTCAGTGCCTGCCAACATCTCGTCCAAAGACCAGTTGAAAAACCTGGTCGATGAGACCAACAAGCGCCTGGGCAAGATTGACGTGCTGGTGTGCAATGCCGCCAGCAACCCGTATTACGGCCCCATGGCGGGCATTGAAGACGACCAGTTTCGCAAGATCTTCGAGAACAACGTCATGGCCAACCACTGGCTGATTGGTTTTGTCGCACCGCAGATGGTGGAGCGCAAAGACGGCGCGATCATCATCGTCTCCAGCATTGGGGGCTTGCGTGGCACGCCGGTGATTGGCGCTTATGGCATTTCCAAGGCCGCAGACATGCAACTGGCGCGCAACCTGGCGCATGAGTACGGCCCGCACAATGTGCGCGTCAACTGCATTGCACCCGGCCTGATCAAGACCGACTTTGCGCGTGCCTTGTGGGAAGACGCCGAGATGCTCAAGCGCCGCACCGCCACCACGCCCTTGCGTCGCATTGGCGAGCCGGATGAAATCGCCGGGGCTGCTGTTTTTCTGGCATCACAAGCGGGCTCCTTCATGACTGGCCAGGCTATCGTCATTGATGGCGGCGTTACGATTTGAGCTTCCTAAACACTCACCCCCCGGCTACGTGCACTTCGTGTCACTTCGCTTTCCCCCTTGCAGGGGGTAACACCAGCAGCCTGGCAGAGCCAGTTCTGCGGTGTTTCTGGGAAGTGCGTGCTTCGCTTGTGGCTGAGACCCAAATAGTTACTACCCAACCATGATTGAAAGACAACTCCATGAATGACTTTGCCAAATACGAAGTTCACGGCGAAGTGGCCGTGATCACCATGAACAAGCCACCAGTGAACGGCCTGGGCGCTGATTTGCGGGCAGGCATTGCCGATGCCCTGGACAGCGCCAATGCCGACAGTGCCGTGCGGGCCATCGTGCTGATGGGTTCACCGCGCGCGTTTTCGGGCGGTGCCGATGTGACCGAATTCGGCACGCCAAAGGCTGCGCGCGAGCCCAATCTGCGGGTGGTGATCAGCCTGATCGAAAACAATGCCAAGCCCGTGGTGGCCGCCATCGGTGGCCAGTGCCTGGGCGGCGGACTGGAGCTGGCGCTGGGCTGCCATTTCCGCGTGGCACTGGCCGATGCCACCATCGGGCTGCCCGAGGTCAAGCTGGGCCTGCTGCCCGGCGCAGGGGGCACGCAGCGCTTGCCGCGTTTGCTGGGTCTGGAGGCGGCATTGAACATCATCGTGTCGGGCAACCCCACGCCTGCCATCAAGTTCAAGGGCACACCGTTGATTGACGAGATTGTGGAGGGCGACTTGGCCGCGGGTGGCATTGCCTTTGCGCGCAAGGTGCTGGCCGACAAGCTGCCGCTCAAGCGTGCGCGCGACCTCAAGGTGTGTGACCCGCAGCCAGATGCGTTCTTGCAATTTGCCAAAAACACGATTGCCGCCGCGTCGAAAAACTTCCCGGCCCCGCTCAAGTGCTTTGAAGCGGTGGCGGCGTCTGTGACCAAGCCGTTTGACGAAGGTGTGAAGGTCGAGCGCGAAGGCTTTTTGTACTTGATGACAACGCCCGAGTCGCGCGCCCTGCGCCATGTGTTTGCGGCCGAGCGTGCTGCGGCCAAGATACCTGATGTGCCTGAAGGCACGGCGCTGCGCCCGATGGCCAGCGTGGCCGTGATTGGCGCGGGCACCATGGGCGGTGGCATCACCATGAATTTCGTCAATGCGGGCATTCCGGTGGTGCTGCTGGAGACAAAGCAGGAGGCGCTGGACAAAGGCCTGGCCACCATTCGCAAAAATTACGAAAACACCATGAAGAAGGGCAAGCTTACGCAAGCCCAGCTGGATGAGCGCATGGGCCTGATCACACCCACGCTGAGCTATGACGATTTCCGCGCGGTAGATTTGGTGATTGAAGCCGTGTTCGAGAACATGGACGTGAAAGAACAGGTGTTCAAAAAGCTCGATGAAGTCATCAAGCCCGGTGCCATTCTGGCGTCCAATACGTCGGCGCTGAATCTGGACGCCATCGCGGCCTTCACCCAGCGGCCACAGGACGTGATCGGTCTGCACTTCTTCAGCCCCGCCAACGTGATGCGTCTGCTTGAAATCGTGCGCGGTGCCAAGACTGCGCCAGATGTGCTGGCCACCTGCATGGCCATGGCGAAAAAGATCAAGAAGATTGCAGTGGTTTCTGGTGTGTGTGACGGCTTTATTGGCAACCGCATGCTGGCGCGCTATGGCGCTGCAGCCAGCAACCTCATCAATCAGGGTGCACTGCCGCAGCAGGTGGATGGTGCTTTGCAAAAGTTTGGTCTGGCGATGGGGCCGTTTCGCATGGGTGACCTGGCGGGGCTGGACATTGGCTGGGCCGGGCGCAAGCGCCGCGCGGCTGAAAACCCCGGTGCCTACACGCCCGTGGTGGCCGACCGCATCTGTGAGGCGGGCCGCTTTGGGCAAAAGACCGGCGCGGGATGGTACCGCTATGAGGCTGGCAAGCGCGACCCGATTCCAGACCCGGTGGTCGAGGGGCTGATCGCCGATTTCCGCAAGGAAAAAAACATCACACCGCGCAAAATCAGCGATGACGAGGTGGTGGAGCGCTGCATCTTTGCGCTGGTGAATGAAGGCGCACGCATCCTGGAAGAAGGCATTGCGGCGCGCGCTTCAGACATCGACATCGTGTACTTGAACGGTTATGGCTTTCCCCTGCATCGTGGTGGCCCTATGCTGTATGCCGACCTTGCCGGGCTGCCCAATGTGGTCCGGCGTTTGCGCCAGTTTGCGGCCGAGCCGGGGGCCGACCCCTCGTGGCAGCCCGCGCCTTTGCTGGTGAAGCTGGCCCTTGAAGGCAAGACCTTTAATTAACCAAGAGGAATTCAACGTGACTGATGCCGTAATTGTTTCCACCGCACGCACCGGCCTGGCCAAGAGCTGGAAGGGTGCTTTCAACATGACCTATGGCGCCACGCTGGGCGGCCATGCCATACAGCATGCGGTGGCGCGCGCCGGGGTGGACCCCGCCGAGGTTGAAGACTGCCTGCTGGGAGGCTCGTTGTCTGAAGGTACTACGGGCGGCAATGTGGCCCGTACGGCGGCGCTGCGCGCTGGCTTGCCGGTGACCACGGCGGGCGTCACCGTCAATCGCTTTTGCTCATCGGGCCTGCAGACGATTGCGATGGCGGCCCACCGCATCATCGTGGACAAGGTGCCTGTGCTGGTGGCGGGCGGCGTGGAATCAATCTCGTGTGTGCAAAACGAAGTCAATCGCCACATGCGTGCCGACCCCTGGCTGCTGGAGCACAAGCCCGAGATCTACTGGACCATGCTACAGACCGCCGAGATGGTTGCCAAGCGCTACAACATCTCCAAGCAGGCGCAGGACGAATATGGCGTGCGCAGCCAGTTGCGCGCCGCCGCCGCAGCAGCAGCGGGCAAGTTCGACGATGAAATCGTGCCCATGACCACCATCATGGGCGTTGTGGACAAGGCCACCGGCCAGATCACCCGCAAGCAGGTCACGATCTCAGCCGACGAAGGCATTCGCCCGGACACCACGCTGGAAGCGGTTTCCAAAATCCGCTCGGCACTGCCCGGCGGCGTGGTCACGGCCGGCAACGCCAGCCAGTTTTCGGACGGTGCCTCAGCCTGTGTGTTGATGGATGGCAAGCTTGCCGAAAAACGCGGCATCCAGCCCCTGGGCATCTTCCGGGGCTTTGCCGTGGCGGGCTGTGAGCCTGACGAAATGGGCATTGGCCCTGTGTTTGCCATCCCGCGCCTGCTGGAGCGCAATGGGCTCAAGGTGAGCGACATCGGTTTGTGGGAGCTCAACGAGGCGTTTGCATGCCAGGTGATCTACAGCCGCGACAAGCTGGGCATTCCAGACGAGTTGCTGAACGTCAACGGCGGTGCTATTGCGGTCGGCCACCCCTACGGCGTGAGCGGCTCGCGTCTCACGGGCCACGCCCTGATTGAAGGCAAACGCCGGGGTGCGAAGTACGTGGTGGTGACCATGTGCATTGGTGGCGGGCAGGGTGCCGCTGGTCTGTTTGAGGTGTGCTGACAAGTTGGCGTAAAACAATCTCGCGAGGGTATGCGGAGGTATACGAGGTATAGGGAGCAAGCTTGGCGGGCTTTAAATAGTAAGTAATTGCTGACTTATAGAGAAAACTCGGGCTCAAGGCTTGAAAAATGCCAGAGAAATCTTAAAAATAGGCCTAAATTACCCTCTAAATATGCCGTTAAGAATGGTACGAGCACGCAAAAAGACCTTCTTATCATGCAACTGCCCTCTATTGATCGACTGCCAAGTTCGCGCCCCGCCGGCGCGGAAGGGGTGTCGTCCGGGGCCAACAAGGTCATTCCGGTGCCACCCGTCAACCCGTCCAGCCCTATGGCATCGGCGGACCTGGCACCTTCACCCGGTGTGATCAACTTGGTGAACCAGGCCAACAAACCATCCACGGGAGAAGCCGTTTACACCAGCGTGTCGGACCCGGTCCGGCGTGGGTCTGAAGCGGCAACGTCTTCCAAAGACTGGACTATTCATCGGCCAGAGCCAGAAAAAGTGGTGGTTCCGCCGCCGGAGCCGATTTCCAAGTTGCTGATGGAGTTTTTGCGCACCATGTGGCGGGCCAGTGGCAGCGCGGTTGAGGCCACGCTGGCTGAAAACCAGGCCAAAAATACGCAGGTCAATCCGGGTTCAGTGCCGGGCGACTTGGCCAAGGTCAATCTGGTGTATTCATCCACCAAAATCGCGAAAACCGAGAAATCGCTGTCGGGCGATTCGCCGTCAGGCTCCACCACACCCTGATCGCTGGCCATGCCCTACCATCAGGGCATGCACACTTCCGCACTGGTTCTGTTTTCTGGCGGCCAGGATTCCACCACCTGTCTGGCCCATGCCCTGCAGCGCTATGCGCGGGTGGAAACCATCGCATTTGACTATGGGCAGCGCCACCACATCGAGCTGGACGCGCGCCTGAATGTCCTTCGTGAAATGCGTGCCCGGTTCCCTCAATGGGCAAACAAACTGGGCCAGGACCATTTGCTGGATCTGGCCGTGCTGGGTGCCATCAGCGAGACGTCGTTGACCCGCGATACGGCTTTCAAAATGGAGCAAAGCGGCCTGCCCAACACCTTTGTGCCGGGGCGCAACCTGATGTTTCTCACGCTGGCCGCCGCCGTGGCCTACCGCCGCGACCTGCAGGTCATCGTGACCGGCGTGTGCGAGACCGATTTCTCCGGCTACCCCGACTGCCGCGACGACACCATGAAAGCCATGCAACTGGCCTTGTCGCTGGGCATGGACAAGCGGTTCCTGATTGAAACCCCTCTGATGTGGATCGACAAGGCCGCCACCTGGGCCATGGCACGCGACCTGGGTGACCAGTCAGGTGTGCAGGGCGGTGGCACGGCCTTGGTGGATTTGATCATTGAGCACACCCACACCTGCTACCTGGGTGACCGCGAACATCGCCATGGCTGGGGCTATGGTTGCGGACACTGCCCGGCCTGTGAGTTGCGCGCGCGCGGCTATGAGCGATTTCGTGCCAGCGACGGCGTCAACCCGGCTCGTGCCAGCCCGGTGCGGCAGGGCGTTGCTTTTGAATCAACTGGCCTTTGACTGCCTGATCTGATAGAGGCTCGCGGCCCCCTCGGGCTGGGGTTCCAGCGTCCAGCGCTGATCATGAAAGGCCCCGACAGAAGGCCGGTGTGCTATGGAAACAATAGCTCCCTCAGTCGATTTCACGAGGGCTATCAGGCGTTTGTACAAAGTATCTTCTGCCTGCACGTCGAGTGCGCTGGTGGCTTCATCGGCAAAAATCCAGGCCGGCTTCTTCAACAGCACCCGCGCAATCGCCAGTCGCTGCTGCTCACCGCCTGACAACTTCTGGCCCCAGGCATCTGGGTGGTCCAGCTGGTCCACCAGTTGGGGCAGCAGCGCGTCCACCAGCGCCTGTTTCAGGTCGGCGTCAGAATATTGCGTGGCGGGCTCGGGATAGGCCAGTGCATCGCGCAGCGGGCCGTTGGGGAAATAAGGGCGCTGCGGTATGAACATGGCGTCTTTCGGGCGTGCCAAGTCGCCTTTGGCAAACGGCCAGATACCGGCAAACGTGCGAAACAGCGTGGATTTGCCTGAGCCCGATGGCCCTTGCAGCAACACGCTGTCACCCGCCTGCAGGTGCAGCGCGGCATGCGACAGCAGCACAGCGCCGGTCGGCAGGGCGACGCTCAGGTCATTTGTGTTGAGTGCTGCCGAGTCAGTCGCTGAAACCCCAATATCCCCGAGGGCCAAGGCCTTGAAACTCTCCTCAAAACTGGTCAGGCGGTCGGTGGTGGCGCGCCAGCTGGCGAGCGTGCTGTAGTTATCTACAAACCAGCTCAATGAGTCCTGCACGCGGCCAAACGCGCTTGAAATCTGCACCAGCTCGCCCAGCTGGATGGCACCGCTGAAAAACCGGGGTGCGGCCACAATGAAGGGGAACACAACGGCGGCCTGCCCAAAACCGACCGTGAACCAGGTCAGGTTTTTCTGGGTTTTGAGCAAGGCCAGGTAGTTGCCCAGCACGGCGGAGAAGCGCAGATCAAGCTGCGTGCGCTCAACCCGTGCGCCCTTGTCCAGCGCAATCGACTCGCTGTACTCGCGCACGCGGACCATGTGGTGGCGAAAATCTGCCTCCAGCCGTTGCTGCTCGAAGTTCAGCTTGATCAGCGGGCGTCCAATGTAGTGGCTGATCACACTGCCCACCGCGCAGTACAGCACGGCAGCCCAGACCATAAAGCCGGGGATTTCAAACGTCATGCCGCCCAGCGTGAAGTCGAAGTTGCCGCTTAAGCCCCACAGGATGCCCACAAAACTCACCAGCGTGACCAGCGCGTTGAGCAGTCCCATGGAAAGCGACACCGTGTAGCTGGTGAACTGGTTGATGTCTTCCTGAATGCGCTGGTCCGGGTTGTCGGGGGTGTTGCCATTGCTTTGGGTTGCATAGCGCGCCAGCTCCATCTGGTAGAACGCATTGCTGGACAGCCAGCGCGTGAGGTAGTGGCCGGTCATCCACGCGCGCCAGCGCATCTCCAGCAACTGCGTCAGGTAAAACTTGTAGACCGCGATGATGATCAGGCCAAACGCCAGGTAGGTGAAGCGGCCCAGTTGCGTCCAGAACACGTCGGCCTGCTTGTTTTGCAGGGCGTCATAAAACACGCGGTTCCAGTCGTTCATCTGCACCAGCATGTAGACCGAGCCCAGGTTGAGCGCCACGATGGCCAGCAGCAGGGCGCGCGCCTTCCATTTTTCTTCGGATTTGAAGTAGGGAAGGGACAGTGCCCAGACCCGGCGCGTCTGCAGGCGGGCGTTCTTCAGGTTGTTGGCGATACTTGTGGAAATACGCATGAAAATACCCTTCAAATAGGCCATAAAGCCCCGTAGAACGGGCTTGAGTAGCTATATAAAATATAGCGTTTTGAAATCAATCAGGATCAGCACCGACGGGGCGTTGGCCCGTTGGATCAGTTGCGGCGACTATATCCGCGCTTCGTCAACCGCATGACAGGCAATGCGGATGCCACCGATGGCCTTGAGCACGGGCCGCTCGGTACGGCAGCGCTCGTTGGCATGGGGGCACCGCGGGTTGAAGGCGCAGCCCGAGGGCGGGTTCAGCGGGTTGGGCACCTCGCCCTGCACCGGCGTGCGCGCGCGGCCCACGTCGTGCATTTTGGGTATGGCGTCCAGCAGCATGCGGGTGTAGGGGTGGCGCGGTGTGGCAAACAACGTCTGCTTGTCGGCCAGCTCCACCAGCCGCCCCAGGTACATCACGCCCACCTGGTCGCTCACATGCCGCACCACCGCCAGGTTGTGCGAGATGAAAAGATACGTCAGCCCCAGTCGGCGCTGCAGGTCCTTCATGATATTGAGCACCTGGGCCTGCACGCTCACGTCCAGCGCCGACGTCGGCTCGTCACAAACCAGAAAATCAGGCTGCGTGGCCAGGGCGCGCGCGATGGAGATGCGCTGGCGCTGGCCGCCCGAGAACTGGTGCGGGTATTTCACAGTGTCCAGCGGGCTCAGGCCCACGGACTTGAGCAATTCACCCACGCGCTCCTTGAGCCGGGCAGGGTCGGTCTCCATGCCATGTTCGGTGAGTGGCTCGCCCACGATGTCAGCTACCTGCCAGCGCGGGTTCAGCGACGCATACGGGTCCTGAAAAATCATCTGGATGCGTCGGCGCAGGTGGTGCCCTTGCGGTGTTTTGAAGGCGGCGTGCGCGTCCTGCCCGTCAAAGGTCAGGCCGCCACGGGTGGGCTCGTACAGGCCCACCAGCAGCTTGGCCACCGTGCTCTTGCCGCAACCGGATTCGCCCACCAGCGCCAGGGTTTTGCCTTTTTCGATGTCGAAGCTCACCCCATCCACGGCGTGCAGAAATACCCTGGGCTTGCGCTCCAGCACGCGGTTGAGCCACGGCGCCGACACATCGAAGGTCATGGCCAGGTCATGGGCCTGGACAAGTGGAGCCCCCACGCTTGCCACTGCGTGTGCTGCGCTGCCCCCCGAGGGGGCTAATTCCCCTTGGGGCGGCCCGGCGGGGAATTGCGTCTTTGTTGTGGTTGGTGTTGAAGATGTGCTCATGCTGTCCTGCCTTCATGCAGCCAGCAGGCGGCGCGGGTGGCACCTGCGGCCATCAGGTCGGGCCGGTCGGCCTGGCATTTTGCAAACACCTTGGGGCAGCGCGGGTTGAAGGCGCAACCGGTGGGAATCGCATTCAGGCGCGGCATGGCGCCATCAATCTGGCTTAACTGCTCCACGTCTTTGGTGATGTCCGGAATCGCACCCATCAGCCCCACGGTGTACGGGTGCGCCGGGTGGTTGATGACTTCACGCACCGGGCCGATCTCGGCAATGCGCCCGGCATACAGCACGGCCACGCGGTCGCAGGTCTCGGCAATCACGCCCATGTCGTGGGTGATCAGCATCACGGCCGCACCGCGCTGCTTGCATATGTTTTTAAGCAGGGTGATGATCTGTGCCTGTATCGACACGTCCAGCGCGGTGGTGGGCTCATCTGCCACGATCAGCTTGGGCTCGGCTGCCAGTGCAAGTGCAATCACCACGCGCTGGCGCATGCCGCCCGAGAACTGGTGGGGGTAGTGGTCAATGCGCTCGGCGGCGGCGGGAATGCCGGTGTCCTGCAGCAGCGAGATCGCGCGTGCGCGGGCTTCTTTGGCTGTCACGGGCAGATGCGCCAATATGGTCTCGGTCAGTTGTGCGCCCACCGTGTTCAGCGGGTTCAGGGATGTCAGCGGGTCCTGAAAAATTGCCCCAATGCGCCGGCCACGGATGTGCCGCATGGCGTCAAAACCCAGGTTGTCGATGCGCTGGCCTTCGAGCAAAATCTGCCCACCCGCAATGCGTCCTGGCGGCTCCAGCAGGCCGATGATGGCCGCCCCGGTGAGGGACTTGCCCGCACCGGATTCACCCACCACGCCCAGGATTTCGCCGGGCGCAATGTCGAACGATATGTCGTCAATGGCCCGCAACGTGCCGTGGCGGCTCGGGAATTCAACGACGAGATTTTTAACTTCCAGCAGGTTCATCTGAGTCTAGGATTCAAGGCATCACGCAACCAATCCCCCAGCAAATTCACGCTCAGCGAAATCGCCACCAGCATCAATCCGGGGAACACGGTAATCCACCACTCGCCTGAAAACAGGAAGTCTTTGCCCACGCTGATCAGTGTGCCCAGCGACGGCGACGTAGGCGGCGCGCCCACGCCCAGAAAAGACAGCGTGGCTTCGGTGATGATGGCCGTGGCGACCTGGATCGTGGCCAGCACCATCACCGGCCCCATGACGTTAGGCAGCACATGGCGGCGCATGATGCGCAAGGACGGGACACCCGTGACCCGCGCGGCCTGCACGTATTCCTTGTTGCGCTCGACCATGGTGGTGCCGCGCACCGTGCGGGCGTATTGCACCCAGCCGGTCAGGGTGATGGAAATGATCAGCACGCCAAAGGCGAGGGATGAGGCCGCATTGGGAAACAGCGCCCGGCCCACGCCTGCAATCAGCAGGGCAATCAGGATGGGCGGGAATGACAGCATCACATCGCACAAGCGCATCAAGGCCGTATCAACCCAGCCGCCCAAAAAGCCAGACAGCAGGCCCAGGGTGACTCCCACCAGCATCGACAGAATGACCGACGCAAACCCCACCACAAGCGAAATGCGTGCGCCGTACATCAGTGCCGACAAAATGTCGCGGCCCTGGCTGTCGGTGCCCAGGAGGTACTTGGTGCTGCCATTGGCAGACCAGGCGGGGGGCAGGCGCGAATCGCTCAGCTCCAGCGTGGCCAGGTCAAACGGGTTGTAGGGTGCGACCCAACCCGCAAACACCGAGCAGAAAATGCACACCAGCGCCACCACAGCAGCACCGATGGCCATTGGTGAATTGCGAAAGCTGTACCCAACGTCGCCCTCCCACCATCGGTTCAGCCAGTTTGTCATGCGCTTGGCGGCCCGGTTTGGCTACTTGGTGACCTTGACGTATTTCCACGGCATTTCATTGCCGGGCTGCTGCACCATCTGCACGTTTTTCTTCACACCCCAGTTCAGCGCCTGCTGGTGCAACGGGATGTGACCCACATCGTCCTGGTGCAGCTTGATGGCTTCGCGGATCATGGCCATGCGCTTCTTGATATCGGTTTCAGAACCTACCTGGGCTGTCAATTCGTCAATCTTGGCATTGCTGTAGGAGCCCAGGTTGAACTGGCCACGACCGCCATCACCCGGCGATGACATGATGGGGTACATCACGTTGTGGGCATCTACCGTGCTGGAGGTCCAGCCCAGCATGTAGAAGCTGGTGTCGCGGCGCAAAATTTTCGGGAAATAAGTGCCCTTGGTTTCGGCTTCCAGATTGATCTTGACACCCACACGCGCCAGATTGGCAGCCACAGCCTGGCAGATGGCCGCGTCGTTCACATAGCGGTCATTGGGGCAGTTCAGCTTGACTTCAAAGCCCGTTGGGTAACCGGCTTCGGCCAGCAGCTTCTTGGACCCTTCAGGGTCAAACGGCAGGCGCTTGGCCAGGTCGGGCGCAAAGCCATTCACCTCGGCGGGCAGCATTTCTGCGTTCGGGGTGGCCGCGCCACGCATCACGTTCTTGATGATGCCGTCGACGTCAATGGCCTGGTAAAACGCCTGGCGTACGCGCTTGTCTTTAAACGGGTTTTTGCCCTTCACGTTGGAGAACTGGAGCTCATCGCGTTTCTGGTCCATGCCCAAGAAAATGATGCGCAACTCGGGGCCCTGCATGACCTTGAGGTTGGCATTACCCTTGATGCGGTCCACGTCCTGCACCGGCACGGGCTCGATCACGTCCACTTCACCCGACAGCAGGGCTGCCACCAGCGTGCTGGCGTTGCCGATGGGGGTGAAGACGACTTCGTCCACATTGCCCTCAAGCTTGCTGTCCCAGTAGTTGGCGTTGCGCGAGAAGGTGGTGCGCACATTGGGCTGGCGCTCGCGGGCGCGGAACGGGCCGGTGCCGTTGGCGCGAAAAGACGCAGCGTTTTCAATGCCCTTGCGACGATCTACTGGCTTGGTGGCCTGGTTGTCTTCGCACCACTTCTTGCTCATCATCATCAGGCCAATCAGCAGATCAGGCAGGATGGGGAACGGGGAGGTGGTCACGATGTCAATCGAATGGTCGTTGATCTTATTGATTTCCTTGATGATGCCGACATAGCTCTTCATGTCAGAACCCGCATCGCGCGCACGCTCTACGTTGAAGATCACGTCGTCCGCCGTGAAAGGCGTGCCGTCATGAAACTTCACGCCTTTACGAAGATTGAAGCGCCATACGGTAGGCGACGTCTGCTTCCAGTCGGTGGCCAGTGACGGTGTGAGCTTGTAGTTGCGGTCTCGGTCAACGAGGGAGTCAAACACATTGCGCAGCACGGTCAACTGCAAGGATTCATTGAGCGAATGCGGGTCGAGGGACAGCGCGTCGCCCTGGTTGGCGATCTTCAGCGTGACGGCAGATGCGGCAAAACTTGTAGCTGCCAGCGCAATAGCCACGAGGCTCGAAACGGTATTTTTCTTGAATGTCATGAAAGTCTCCAGTTGAAAATTGAAATGATGAAGTAACGACGATGCCCAGTAGATTTAGTCGTTTTTCAGAGGCAGGCCCTGTTCTACCAGGCTGGCATGCAGGGCTGAGCCCAGTGGCAATATCTGGTCATTGAAGTCGTAGCGGCTGTTGTGCAGAAAGCAGCTGCCCACGCCGCCTTTGCCTTGCGCATCCACTTCGCCCTGTCCGATACGCAAGTAAGCACCCGGCTTGGCCTGCAGCATGAACGAAAAGTCTTCAGCGCCCATGCTGGGCTCCAGGTCACGCACGACGTGGGCTGTGCCGACCAGGCTTTCCGCCACGTCGCCCGCAAAAGTGGCCTCGGCCGGCGAGTTGATGGTGGCGGGGTACTTGCGCTCGTAGGTGACCTTGGCCGTGGCGCCAAACCCCAGGGCTACGGCGCTGCACAGTTCGGTCAACCGTCGCTCAATCGTGGCCTGGACCACCGGGTTGAAGGTGCGCACCGTGCCTACCAGCGTGGCCTCACCCGGAATCACGCTCATGGCACCGAGTTCCCCCGCGCGCACGGCGCAAATGCTGATGACAGCGCTGTCCAGTGGCCGCACATTGCGCGAAACAATGCTTTGCACGGCGGTGATGATGTGCGCGCCCACCAGCACCGGGTCTACCGTGTGGTAGGGGTGTGCGCCGTGCCCTCCCACCCCGGTGATGTCAATGGTGATCTTGTCGGCGGCGGCCATCATGGGGCCGGGATTGACGCCAATCGTGCCGGGCCGCATTGCGGGCCAGTTGTGCATGCCGTAGACCGACTCAACCGGAAACCGCTCGAAGAGGCCGTCTTCAATCATGGCTTTGGCACCGGCGTAGCCTTCTTCGCCGGGCTGGAAAATCAGGATGGCCGTGCCATCAAAGTTGCGGGTTTCAGCCAGGTAGCGGGCCGCACCTATCAGCATGGCCGTGTGGCCATCATGGCCGCAGGCGTGCATCAACCCGGTTTTGGCAGACTTCCAGGTGAATTCGTTGTGCTCGGCCAGGGGCAGGGCGTCCATGTCGGCGCGCAGGCCCAGCAGCCTGCCACTGCCGTGAACCTTGCCTTTGATCACGGCGACCACGCCGGTCTTGCCAATGCCTGTGTGAACCTCGTCCACGCCGCAAAGCCGTAAGGCCTCAGTGACACGCCCGCTGGTGTAAACCTCTTCAAACCCCAGCTCGGGGTGGGCATGCAGGTCACGCCTGAAAGCTGTCAGCTCGGGGTGAAAGGCTGCAATGTGGGCAAATGCCCTGCCGTTAACGGCCAGCCTCGGCGAACGTACAGGTGCCAGCATCAATGTCCTCCAGGTTTGCCCAGCCGCAGGCGGGGGTCAACCACAAAATACAGCAGATCAACCACCAGGTTGATCACCACAAAAATCAGCGCAATCAGGCACAGGTAGGCTGCCATCACAGGAATATCAGCAAAGGTAACGGCCTGGATAAACAGCAGCCCCATGCCCGGCCACTGGAAAACCGTCTCGGTGATGATGGCAAACGCAATCAGGCCGCCCAGCTGCAGGCCGGTGATGGTCATCACCGGCACCAGCGTGTTCTTGAGCGCGTGGCCAAAATGAATGGCCCGATTGCTTAAACCCCTGGCGCGGGCGAACTTGATGTAGTCGGTGCGCAGCACCTCCAGCATTTCCGAGCGCACCAGGCGCATGATCAGCGTGAGCTGGAAGATGGCCAGCGTGATGGCTGGGAGCACGATGTGGTGCCAGCCATCCACCGTGAGCAGTCCGGTGCTCCACCAGCCCAGTTTGACGGATTCACCGCGCCCGAAGCTCGGGAACCAGCCCAAAACCACGGCAAACACGAGAATCAGCAAAATACCAATCAAGAAGGTGGGCAGCGACACGCCAATCAGCGAAACCGTCATGAACACATGGCTCAGGAAACTGTTGCGCCTGAGCGCCGCATAAACGCCCATGGGCACGCCAATGGTCAGCGCCAGTGTGGCAGCCACCAGAGCCAGCTCCAGCGTGGCCGGGAAGCGTTCGGTAATGAGGCGGGACACTTTGGCACCCTGGCGCAGGCTCAGGCCAAATTCGCCTTGGGCTGCATTCATAAGGAAGTGCCAGTACTGCACGAAAAAGGGCTGGTCCAGCCCCAAATCAGAGCGCAACTGGGCAATCTGGTCGGGCTTGGCGTCTTGCCCCAGCAGAAAAACGACCGGGTCGCCCACGTACTGGAACAGCATGAACGCGATAAAAGCCACCACCACCATCACGATGACAGCCTGTATCAGGCGCTGCAAAACAAAGGCGAACATCGATTGGGCTGAATTGATCTGAACTGAATGAAGCGGGCTGTCTTGGACAGTCGCTAATCTATCAGAGCAATTGCCGTGCCGATACGGGGGTTTCCATGACTCGCAGCACTTGCGAGTGTGCCTGGCTGCTATTTCGCGCTGGTAAGCGTGTTGAGCGGCTCGACCTTGTCGGCGCTCTTTGGAGGTTGAACTGCGCGACCTTGCTGGACCAGTTGCACCTTGCCGTACCAGGCGCTGGCGGCGCTGCGTGTGTTGTCTGTATCGGTCATGATGCCGATGCCCACCAGCGTACCCGGGGCTTCACCAAAGGCTTTCTGGAAGTCGGCGCGGATGTCGCGCTCGTAGTCGAGCCACTGATTCAAGTTTTTACTGCCCGATTCGATGGCGATCTTCTGAATGCGGTCCGTGCGTGTGTTGTGAATCACACTCTCGCGGGCGCATTGATTGCACCAGACATACATCAGGGTGGCATAGGGCATGGGCTCGCCGGTGAGGACGTGCGACAACTCGGACAGCATGGAATTTTTGGCGGAAAAGCGGGAGCGGTCGCCATCAAACGCAAGCACCAGGCGCACGGGCGAATCAGACAGCTCCCGCACGGCCAAGTCGGCAGTGGCAATCAACTGCGGTACTTTCCAGGAAAATTTAATGCTGCCAAGCTCATGAGGTGGTACGAGCACCCGTTGGCGTACCACGCTGATCGCGGCATCTGATTGCACGCGCACGGCGTCACGGCCGTCATGCTTGGCGGGCCGGTAGGTATTGGGTTGCTTGCCTGGCAGGGTGAAATGCAGCCATTGAGAGGGCTTTTCGGTGGCAACACCGTCTGCTTGACTCAAGCGTGCCCAGGCGCTGGTGCTGATGTCTGGCGCTGAGTCCGCCGCTTGTTCCGTGGTGGCACAGGCACTCAAAAACAGGGCAGCCAACACACCCGAAATACGCAGTGCCACGCGCATCAGTGGCTTGGTTTGAAATAGGGGTTTCATCAATAAAAAAGCCACCAGATTTTCATCTGGCGGCTTTCAATTTTTTTAACTGATGCTGGCATCAAGCCAGCAGCCAATTAGAAGGAGTGAGCAATGCCGATATCAAATGCCGTTACGTTACCGTTGTCCGCGGCAGCGTTGGTGCTGGCGAGGTTGTTGTTACGGGTAAACGAAGCAATATCACTGTAGATCGCGGTACGCTTGGACAGGGCATAGTTCAAGCCCAGGCCAAACTTGGAATCACGATCTTGACCAGCCAGATCGCTGGCGAAGCTGCTGTAGCCAACGCGGAAGGTGGTAGAACCCATGGGGATGTTGGCACCCAGGGTGTAACCGTTGATGGTTTCGTTAGCGCCCAGAGCACAGTTGTTGCCCACAGCTGCATTGGCACCCAGTGCTGCAGTACGCTTGGTATTGGTAGTAGCGCAGCCGTTCAGACCAGCGGCAGGTGCATTGAATGCAACACCAGCACGGTCAGCCGCAGAGCCGCCTTTGGACTGGTATACACCAGCATACAACTTGGCTACGCCCATATCGAAGTTACCGCCGAGCACGGTGTACTGGTCACCAGCACGGTTCTGCTCCCAACCCAACATCGCCGACACGGGGCCGTTGATGTAGGTACCAGCTGCCGACAGGAACGACTTGGAGTAGTTCGTGCCACCAACGTTGATGGTACGTGGAGACCAGGTCAGGTGACCCTGGATGCCACCGAACGAAGGTGAGCTGTAGAAGATACCGTCAGTACGACCTTCGCCGCCGGCGTTGTAGTCAGTGGCGTAGCCAGCAACATAGATCTGACCAGCAACAGTGGTCACGCCCCATGGATCGATCAGACCGCCGTTATACAGCTGAACTGCTGGCAACCAACGGCCAACTTTCAAAGAACCGAAACCGCCAGCCAGACCAACCGTGGTCTCGCCCTGGAACAGGGGACGACCGTTGGATTCTGGGTTGCCGGTGTTTGGCTCAAAACGCATTTGGGCAGCAAAAGTTGCCTTCATGCCGCCGCCGAGGTCTTCCACGCCGCTGAAGAAAACGCGGTTGTTGTTTTGACGGCCAATTGCCCAAGCAGATGCGTTGGTTGCAGGTGCGCTGGTGTAGTTCAGACCAGCATCAAGAACGCCGGAAATGGTCACGGTGGATTGAGCGAATGCGCCAGTAGCTGCAAGAGCAGCCAATGCTACGAGAGTTTTTTTCATTACAAATTTCTCCAAGGTTAAACATAGGGCGCCGATTGAGACTTTCGGCTCCCCGGGCCAACCTCCTATTTCAGGAAGTTGGAGCTATTGAACCAGAGGCGCGCAGTCTTGGCAAAGAAAATGTCCGTAAAAACCAGCAAACCAAGGGCATTCGTTGTGAGGTCACAACAAGTCACGTGACGACGCCGAAAACCGCAACCGACGCGAAGTTGCAACCGTGCACGCATCGGGTCGACCCTGGAATTTGTCGTACAATTTGTATAACAAAATATTTGCAGGTACTTGCTGTGACTGCCATAACTTCCCGTGAAGTGATCCACAATTTTTCTGCCATTGCGGCCCGAGTCGCTGCGGGGGAAGAAATCACGGTGACCCGCTATGGAAAACCCTTAATGAAGCTGGTGCAGGTGGGAAAGCCTGAGATGACGGCACAAGAGCGTGAGGCGCATATTCAGAAAATTCTGGCAATCCGCATGACCGGGACTTTAGGCAAGAAATTTGAACGCAATGATGCTTACGAAGACTGATTCATCGTGGTCCATTGATACCCATATTCTGGTTTACGCCACTGAAACGGTGGTGCCTTCATTAAAGCAAACCATTGCCAAGGAATTGCTTCGCGATTTGTACGCCAGCCCACAGGGTTGTCTGGCTGGGCAGGTGATCAGTGAATTCATGAATGTGGCTATCCGCAAAAAGGCCATGACTTATGCCCATGCGCTTGACGTGGTGACTTTGATGTCCATTGGCGTTCGTATATTGGGTACGCCGCCAGAAGCTTATGCGAAAGCCTGGGAACTTGCAGGAAAGTACAGCTATCAGATGGGGGACGCGCTGATCATCGCTATTTGCGCTGAACATGGCATCAAGACCCTGTATTCTGAAGTCGCCGGGCCGTTAACGCGACCCCTGGGCGTGCACGTCATCAACCCGTTTGAGTCGGTGGAGGCCGAATGACAAAAACCCCGAACCTGACAGACAGTGTTTTTGAAACCGCAGACGCCGCGCTTCGCACATTGTTTGCCGTGCCTCGCGCTGCCAACCCCTGCCCTACGCTGGCCAGCGAGCCGTCTGAGTTGTCGGTATCCGAGAAATCGCGCTCCGGCTCGCTGATGCGTATCAACCATGTCGGCGAGGTGTGTGCCCAGGCACTCTACACGGCGCAGGCATTTGCTACAAATAATGAAGCGCTTCGAGCCCATTTTATAAGGGCTGGAGCCGAAGAAGCAGACCATCTGGCGTGGACCAAGTCGCGCCTGGACGAGTTGGGCGAACGGCCTTCCCTGCTGAACCCGCTTTGGTATGCCGGGGCATTTGCATTCGGGTTGGTGGCAGGGCGTTTGGGCGACCGCGTCAGCCTGGGCTTCGTCGCCGAGACCGAGAAGCAGGTGGAGGGCCACTTGCAGAGCCATCTGGCCCTTTTGCCCGAGGGGGATCACGCCTCCCGCGCCATCGTGGCGCAAATGCGCGATGACGAGGCCCGTCATGCGCTGGATGCGCAGCAGGCGGGCGCACTGAATCTTCCCCAGCCGGTCAAGGATTTGATGCGCGCTGCGGCCAAAGTCATGACCTCCGTGGCCTATAAGGTTTAGCGGCCTGGTTCTCAAGGCTCAGAGGCTGCCGCTTTGAGGCGATGCGGTGGCGGCTTTACGCCTCAATGAGATCGAAGCTGGTGGTGATTTCGGCTGTCTTGCCCAGCATGATGCTGGCAGAGCAGTATTTGTCATGGCTCATGGCGATGGCGCGCTCAATGGCTGCTGCCGGAATCCCTTTGCCCGTCACCATGAAATGCATGTTGATGGCCGTGAACACCTTCGGGTCTACTTCCGCGCGCTCGGCTGTCAGCTTGACGGAGCAGCCCTGCACGTTGTGGCGCCCTCGTTTGAGGATCAGCTCCACGTCATAGGCGGTGCAGCCCCCGGCGCCCGCCAAAAATGTCTCCATGGGGCGCGGTGCCAGATTCTGGCCGCCATTTTCGGGCTTGGCCGCATCGGGTGCACCGTCCATCACCAGCGTGTGGCCGCTACCGGTTTCGGCCAGAAAACCCATGCCTGAGCGCGTGCCCGTAGCGCCTGTCCAGCTGACTGTGCATTCCATGATCTGCTTTCCTGAATACTGAATGGTGGTTAATGAGATTACAGAGTAGCCCCGATTTTGCCAGTGAGTGCACGCCAACACGGCAGGCGGGCCGTTGCAAGCGCCGTTTATCATCGCTGGCAGCCAGAAAACCACGATGAAAACCAAACACCTCACACCCGCCGACTACCTTCAAAAGATACTGACCGCCCGCGTTTATGACGTGGCAGTGGAGTCGAATCTGGAACCGGCCAAAAATTTAAGCCGCCGCCTGCACAACAAGGTGCTTTTGAAGCGTGAAGACCAGCAGGTGGTGTTCAGCTTCAAGCTGCGCGGGGCTTATAACAAAATGGCACAGCTCACGCCGGTGCAGTTGGCCAAAGGCGTCATATGCGCGTCTGCCGGCAACCATGCCCAGGGTGTGGCGCTGGGTGCACACAAGCTGGGTACGCGGGCAGTCATCGTGATGCCTGTCACCACACCGGCGCTCAAGGTGGATGCCGTGCGCGCCCTGGGCGGAGAGGTGGTGTTGCAGGGCGAGAGTTATTCAGACGCCTACACACATGCGCTGGAGCTGCAAAAAAAAGAGGGGCTGACCTTTGTGCACCCATTCGACGATCCCGACGTGATAGCGGGCCAGGGCACGGTCGCCATGGAAATCCTGCGCCAGCACCAGGGTCCGCTGGCCGCCGTGTTTGTGGCCATTGGCGGTGGTGGCCTGATTTCGGGCGTGGCGAATTACATCAAGGCGGTGCGGCCTGAGATCAGGGTGATCGGTGTGCAGATGAATGACTCCGACGCCATGGCGCAGTCTGTGGCCGCCAAAAAACGCGTGACGCTGGCAGATGTGGGCCTGTTCGCCGACGGCACGGCGGTCAAGCTGGTGGGTGAGGAGACCTTTCGTATCGCGCGCGGGCTGGTGGATGAATTCATCACGGTCGACACGGATGCCGTGTGCGCGGCCATCAAGGACGTGTTCACCGAGACCCGCAGCATCGTCGAGCCTTCAGGTGCGATGGCGGTGGCAGCCATCAAACAATACGTAGCCAAAAACAAGACCAGGGGCGAGACGTATGCCGCCATTTTGTGCGGCGCCAACATGAACTTTGACCGTCTGCGCTTCGTGGCCGAGCGCGCTGGTGTGGGTGAGGAGCGCGAGGCGCTGTTTGCCGTGACGATTCCCGAAGAGCGCGGCAGCTTCAAGCGGTTTTGCGAGTCGATCGGAACCTTGCCGGGTGGCGTCCGGTCCGTGACGGAGTTCAACTACCGGATCAGCGATTCAGCCCAAGCCCATGTGTTTGTGGGTTTGTCCACCCACGGCAAGGGCGAGAGTGCCAAGATCGCCACCAACTTCAACAAACACGGGTTCAAAACGCTTGACCTGACACATGACGACTTGGCGCGTGAACATATTCGTCACATGGTGGGGGGGCATTCAAAACTCGCCCTTGATGAACGTTTGCTGAGCTTTGTGTTCCCCGAGCGCCCCGGCGCGCTGATGAAGTTTTTAAGCCTGATGCGCCCCGGCTGGAATATCAGCCTGTTTCACTATCGCAATCAGGGAGCTGACTACGGCCGCATTCTGGTCGGTTTGCAGGTGCCCGAGGCTGACAGCAAGGCGTTTGCAAAATTCCTGGACACTCTGGGCTATCCCTACGTAGAAGAAACGGGCAACCCGGTTTACCGGATGTTCCTGCAGCAATGAGCTTCAATAGCGCCAACAGGTTCACCGCCGGTTACAAAATGAACTTGCGGCAACGCTCAAGCGCTGATGAATAATGAAAGCCCACCTTTGGAGCGACGCCGCAAAGTGATTCACCCTATGCAACGTTTTTTTCTGCCTGGCGTACCTTGCACCCTGCTGATAGGGCTTGCGCTGGCGGTTCTGGCGGGTCCTGCGTCAGCTGTTTTGGGCAGGGCGCTTCCAGTGAATGCGGTCGCATCGGCTTCAGCCTCAGCCTCGGTGCCTGGTGCCAGGTTGCTGGCAACTCCACCGCAGGCTGGGGAAGGGGCTTACACCATGTCCGAGACGTTACTGGACAGCGGCACAACGGTTAGAGAATACGCCGCATCGGCCGGGCCGGTTTTTGCCATTTCATGGAGTGGGCCAGTGCTGCCGGAGCTGGGGACGCTCATGGGTGACTACTTCAGCACCTTCACTGTCGAAGCCAGGCGTGTACGGGCTCAGGGCCGGCGCGGATCGCCCTTTGTCATGGACCGAGATGGCCTGGTTGTGCGCTCCGGTGGGCGCATGGGCAGTTTTTCAGGCTACGCCTATGCGCCTGGCCTCGTGCCTGCCAACGTGAATATCAATGATGTTGTTCAATAATTTTCTGTGGCAACGCGGTGCCGGGCTGGTTGCGGCGGCGATTCTGTGTGTGGGTTGTGGCGGCGGGGGCGGCCCCACATCAACCGCTGGGACATCCGCGAGTTCATCTGCAGGCGGCGGCGCACTGCCGACTGCCTCCGCCAGCAACGTGGTGGCCATCACGGTCGATTCCGGCCCACAAGGCACTGGTTACAACGCCAATCGCCTCTACACCAACGTGACCATTTGCCAGCCAGGCAGCACGGCCCTGTGCCAGACCCTTGACCACGTTTTGGTGGACACCGGGTCTGTCGGGCTTAGAGTCTTGGCGTCTGAGTTGGCACCCCATCTGAATCTGGCCGCACAGACGTCGGCCAGCGGCTTTCCGCTCCTCAATTGCGCGCAGTTTGTGGACAACACGTTTGCCTGGGGGCCTGTGGTCACGGCTGATGTGGCGCTGGGGGCAAAGCGAGCCTCGACCGTGCCGATTCAGGTGATTGCCGACCCTGCGTACAGTCGTCTCGGCGCAGCCTGCTCGACCACGGGGACAGCCCTGACGTCAGCGGCTGTTCTGGGGGCCAAAGGTATTCTGGGCGTGGGGCTGTTCTTGCAGGATTGCGGCCAGCGGTGCACCACCACTGTGGCCAACGGCTACTACTACACATGCACCAATGCCGCATGCACCGCCACCGCCCGGACCACGGCCACCACGGCAAGGCAAATCAAGAACCCGGTTCCCCTGTTTGCAAGCGATAACAACGGTGTTCTGATCGACTTGCCAGCAGTCAGCAATTCCGGAGCCATGAGCGTGAGTGGCACCATGATTTTTGGAATCGGCACCCAATCCAACAATCTTGTGACCTCCGCCAGCGTTCTCACGACCAGTTCGTCCGGCACCATCACCACGATTTTTTCAGGTCGCCAGTTAACGGACAGTTTTTTGGACACCGGCTCCAATGGCCTGTATTTTGACTCCAGCACGATCCCGGGCTGCTCGGGCAACGCCAGCGGCTTTTATTGCCCGTCATCGTTCACGACATTGACTGCGACCATGGTGGGTGCGAACGGCGTCAGCACGCCCGTGACATTCTCCATCGACAACGCGTTGACTCTCTTTGCCGGTGCTTCGAACATAGTTTTGCCCACGCTGTCAGGCAGTATTGGCAACGCACGCACATTTGACTGGGGCCTGCCATTTTTCCTGGGGCGTCGCGTGGCCTTTGGTATTGAAGGGCAAACCTCCGGCTTGGGCACTGGTCCTTATTACGCGTTTTAATACGTGTTTTAGAGTGTTGATCTCTTTATCGAAAATCGCTACTGTCCCACACGCGACGGCAGCCGGGTAAAAACCCTCTCTCCATACATCAGTGAATGGAATTAGCCTCTACGGGTCATGCACCCTGAGGCGTGACCCACGCAAAAAAACTGATCACCTGGAGACCTTTCATGAATCTACTTTCAACATTTCGCCTCACGGCATTGGCTGGCAGCGCGATGCTTGTTGCCTGCGGCGGAGGCAGCAGCGGAACCCCTGCAACTGTTGTCGTCCCCGAGGAGACCCGCCTTCAAGATAGCCGCACATTCACGGCCGATGCCACTGCCACCACATTTGCCGCCATGGCGTCAATTGCGACGGACGTTACCGTGATGAGCACCACCAGCCGTTGGGCTGGCGTGCTCAATGGCGCGGGGTATCGTATCGAGGTACCGGCCAACTGGAATGGCAAGCTGGTCATGTATGCCCACGGCTATGCCGGCACGGGTGCAGCGCTTGCTGTCCAGAATCCGTTAATTCGCCGCTACTTTATCCAGAATGGGTATGCATGGGCGGCGTCAAGCTATAGTAAAAATTATTATGACGTGCGTGTCGGGGTAGAGGACACCAACGCGCTTGCACTTCAGTTTACGAAGATTGCTGCCGCCAATGGCCGTACGCTTGCAGCGCCCAGCAAGTACTACATTACCGGTGTGTCGATGGGGGGCCATATCACGGCAGCCGCCATTGAAGACGAAGCCGCTGCCAATGCGATCAACAAAGTGAAATACAGCGGTGCCGTACCCATGTGCGGTGTGTTGGGCGACACGGAGCTGTTCAACCAGTTTGCCGCCATGCAAGTCACCGCACAGGTACTGGCTGGCGTGCCAAGTTACCCCACGGCCAAGTTTGCAGAAATCTCGACGCTGGTCACGAATGCGTTGTGGACGACGTTCCCGTCAGTACCCACCGCCGCTGGCGCGAAATACGTCTCGGTGTTGCAGAATATTACGGGCGGCCCACGCCCCATGTTCAACCTGGGCCTGGCTTTTGGTGGCAGCTTTCCTTCCGCATACGGCACGTTTGGCTCGGACGGCACGGTTACGGGCATCCTGAACAAAAATATTCTGGACACCAATGCCTATACCTACACCATTGATGGCGACGCAGCTGGTTCTACGGCGTTGAACGCCTCCGCCCAGAAACTGACGGCGGCACCCGACGCCAACCGCTTGCGCACCGACGGTTTGCGCTGGATTCCCAAGGCCAATGGCGACTTCAAAATCCCGGTCGTTTCCATCCACACGCTGGGCGACCTCTTTGTGCCTTTCAGCATGGAGCAGGTGTACCAGAAGCGCGTTGCCGCCAAAGGCAACAGCGGATTCCTGGTGCAGCGCGCCATACGCGGCGTGAGCCATTGCGACTTCACGGTGGCGGAGGCTGTCGATGCGTTTGACGCGATGATCAAGTGGGAGGCGGGCGGTGCCAAGCCCGCAGGTGATGACGTCGTGACGCCTGCGACCGTGGCCGCATCCACCTATGGCTGCACGTTCACGAAAAACACGCTCGGACCGGATGAAAGCGGGACGACCAATGCGCTGCGTCCGTTGACCTTGGCCAACTCGGCACCGTGCCCGTGACATTGGGTGTTTGAGAGAATTTCAAAGGGGCCTTCGGGCCTCTTTTCATTGACAGGAATCATATGTCGGGCTGTAACCCGCATGAATGCTTGGTCTCAATCAATTAAAATTAAAAAGTACCGTCAAAAGTATCGTCATTTGTCAAAGTGTCTCTGTTTTGAAGCGCTCCGTTTGCTACTGATACGGCACTCAGTGTTTGCCCAACTGTCACTGAGTATTGGCGGCACCACCAGCCGACTCTAATCTGCTCAAGAACAAAAAGCCCGCAAAGTAGGATGTGAAAATAGTCCTCGCTGATGTTGGCCTCATGTGCTCGCCAAACGTCGTTTGGCGAGCATTTTTTATTGGAGGCGCTCGATGGGTCATCGAAGTG
>JANOAP010000538.1:0-6097 GCA_031411175.1 Rhodoferax sp.
GGCCAGACCAAGATTGGTGCGCGGCGCAGCTTGGTAGAGCACTCTTCGTTCGACCTCAGCACCGAAGACCTGATCACTCCCACTGACATGGTGGTGACAATGAGCCACAGTGGCTACATCAAGAGCCAGCCGTTGGGTGAATACCGTGCCCAAAAACGCGGCGGGCGCGGTAAGCAGGCCACAGCAACCAAGGAAGACGACTGGGTCGACCAGCTGTTTGTGGCCAACACCCACGACTACATTCTGTGCTTCAGCAACCGGGGCCGCCTCTACTGGCTTAAGGTGTGGGAAGTGCCGCAGGGTTCGCGCGGTTCGCGCGGCCGCCCCATCGTCAACATGTTCCCGCTGCAAGAGGGCGAGAAAATCACCGTGGTACTGGCGCTGACCGGTGAAAAGCGCACCTTCCCCGCTGACCAGTATGTGTTCATGTCCACCAGCATGGGCACTGTCAAAAAGACCGCTCTGGACGAATTCAACAACCCGCGCAAGGGCGGCATCATTGCCGTGAATCTGGACGAGGGAGACTACCTGATTGGTGCCGCGCTGACCGACGGCAAGCACGACGTGATGCTGTTCAGCGACAGCGGCAAGGCCGTGCGCTTTGACGAAGACGATGTGCGTCCCCTGGGACGCAATGCCCGCGGCGTGCGCGGCATGTCGCTGGAAACCGGACAAAGCGTGATTGCCATGCTGGTGGCCGAAGACGAACAACAGAGCGTGCTGACTGCCACCGAAAACGGCTACGGCAAACGCACCAGCATCACTGAATACACCCGCCACGGTCGTGGCACCAAGGGGATGATCGCCATTCAACAGTCTGAGCGCAACGGCAAGGTGGTCGCCGCCACGTTGGTACACACCGATGACGAGATCATGCTGATCACAGACAAGGGGGTGCTGGTACGCACCCGTGTCAGCGAAATCCGTGAGCTGGGTCGCGCCACCCAGGGGGTGACCCTGATTGGCCTGGACGAAGGCTCCAAGCTTAGCGGCTTGCAACGCATTGTGGAAAATGACGCTGCGCCGGCAGATGACGATACGCCGGATGAGGACACGGGTGAAGCGCCGGTTTGACCCCGATGGCGCCGAGTCGAAAGCCAAGTGCTATTTTATTGATAGCTTTTTAAGCCTATTTAATAAGGCTTAGCGCCATTTTTTAACAAAACATGCTGTGAAAAACTCCTCTACAGCTACTCCAAATTTGCCGAGCCTGGCAGACCTGCGCGTCCAGATCGATGCCATTGACTCGGACGTGCTGGCGCTGTTGAACCGCCGCGCCGGCGTGGCCGAACAGGTGGGCGAAGTTAAAAAACTGGACGGCTCCCCATTCTTCCGGCCCGACCGCGTGGCCCAAGTCATCGAAAAAATCCAGACTGCCAACACCGGGCCGCTCAAAGGCCAGCACGTGGCGGCCATCTGGCGTGAAATCATGTCGGCCTGCCTGGCGCTGGAAGCCCCGCAACGGGTGGCCGTATTGGGTCCGGCGGGTACATTTTGCGAGCAGGCCGCCCTTGAGTTTTTTGGGGGCGCGGTTGAGTTGATTTACTGTGCCAATTTTGATGAAGTGTTCCATGCTGCCGAGGCAGGACAGGCACAGTTTGGCGTGGTCGGCGTTGAAAGCTCGGCCGAGGGCGTCGTCACGCGCTCGCTGGACCTGTTCCTGCGCACACCCACCCAGATGGTGGGAGAGGTCAGCCTGATGGTTCGGCACAACGTGCTGCGCCAGAGTAACTCGCTGGAAGGCATTGAGGTGGTGCTGGCACATCCCCAAGCACTGGCGCAATGCCAGACCTGGCTGACGCGGCATCTTCCCCTTGCTGAGCGCAGGGCCGTGTCCAGCAACGCCGAGGGTGCCCGCTTGGCCACTACAAACCCGGCCTGGGCAGGTCTGGCCAGCGAGCGCGCGGCAAGCCAGTTTGGCCTGCACATCGCCGCGCACGCCATTCAGGACGACGCGCACAACCGCACACGCTTCGCCGTGATCTGCCTCCCCAGCACGCTGGCCACGCCGCCAGCCACGGGCAAAGACTGCACCAGCCTTGTGGTGTCGGTCCCCAATCAGCCTGGTGCGCTGCATGATTTGCTGGTGCCGCTGAAAACCCATGGCGTGTCGATGACCAGATTTGAATCGCGGCCCGCGCGAACCGGTCAGTGGGAGTATTATTTTTACATCGACATCCAGGGTCATCCATCGCAACCGCATATCGCGTCAGCACTCAAGGAGTTGCAGGGGCTTTGCGCGTTTTACAAAATTTTGGGCACGTACCCCATAAGTGACTAAACCATGTTTGAACAACTGGGACTGATTGGTTGCGGCTTGATGGGCGGTTCCTTTGCGCTCGCGCTGAAGCGGGCGGGGTTGGTCAAGCGCATCGTGGGTTACAGCAAGTCCCCTTCCACCACCGAGCGCGCCCGCCAGATGGGCGTCATTGACGTGGAAGCCCCCTCGGCATTGCTGGCTGTATCAGGCGCAGATATTGTGCTGATTGCAGTGCCGGTGGCCGCCACGGAAGCCACCTTCAAAGCCATCAAGCACTTGGTCACGCCCCAAATGCTCATCATGGATGTGGGCTCCACCAAACGCGACGTGATTGACGCAGGCCGGCGGGCGCTGCGCGAGCAGATTGGCTCGTTCGTGCCAGCTCACCCCATCACGGGCAAGGAAGTGTCGGGCGTTGAACATTCCGACGTCGATTTGTATGTGGGCAAACAGGTCATCCTGACGCCGATCGAACGCACGCTGACGACTCAGTTGCAAAAGGCGGTTGATGTCTGGACGGGCCTGGGCTGCCGCGTGCTGAAGATGTCGCCCGAGGCACATGATGCAGCCTTTGCCGCCGTGAGTCATTTGCCGCACCTGATTTCTTTTGCGCTGATGAACGCCATTGCCGGTCAACCGCAAGGCAAGGATTTTTTATCTCTGGCCGGGCCAGGCTTTCGGGATTTCAGCCGCATTGCTGCAAGTGACCCCAAGATGTGGCGTGACATCATGATCTCCAACCGTGAAGAGCTGCTGGCCCAGTCCAAGATTTTCCAGCGTAACCTGCAGGCGCTGGAGCTTATGATCTCCAGTGGCAATGGGGAAGCGTTGGAGGGCCTGATAGACCAGGCCAGCCTGACGCGTGCGAACTGGACCATGACGTCAAACAAGCCTGGGCGCTGAAACCTTGCGGTGTCAGCGTGCTGCCCTGGCGCGCTGATTTTCTGAAGCCCCAACAAACTCTTCCACCGGGTGCAATAACCGCTCCCCTTGCCTCGTCCCTTTGTGCCTAAACTGTCCTTTCAGCCACCCTGCGCTTGCCATGTTTTCCACTAAGTTCCTCGATATTCCGCCCTTGTCGGCCGCCGCAGGCACGGTGGTTCTGCCAGGTTCCAAGAGCATTTCCAACCGCGTCTTGCTGCTATCGGCCCTGTGTGCAGGCACCACCACGCTGCACGATTTGCTGGACTCCGACGACACCCGCGTCATGCTGGATGCCCTGCGCAAGCTGGGCTGCGGCGTGCGCCAGAGTGGGACTTCCGTAGAAATTGATGGCCTGGGTGGCATCATCAAAAACCCGCAGGCTGATTTGTTCATGGGCAACGCGGGCACTGCCATGCGCCCGCTGACCGCTGCCTTGGCGGTGTTGGGCGGTGACTTCAAGTTGCACGGCGTGCCGCGCATGCATGAGCGCCCGATTGGTGACCTGGTGGATGCGCTGCGCCAGTTGGGTTGCGCGGTGAGTTACCTGGGTAACGACGGCTACCCGCCGCTGCACATTGGCAAACCCACGCTGGCACTGGATGCGCCGATTAGCGTGCGGGGCGATGTGTCCAGCCAGTTCCTGACATCACTTCTAATGGTGTTGCCACTCGTCGCCCAGAAAAATATAGTCATTGAGGTGGTGGGCGAACTGATCTCCAAACCATACATCGAGATCACGCTCAACCTGCTGGCGCGCTTTGGCGTGCAGGTGCAGCGCCCGGCGGGGGATGACCGCTGGCAGCGCTTCACCATCCCCGCAGGCTGCCAACTGCGATCGCCCGGCACCCTGCATGTGGAGGCCGACGCATCGTCCGCTAGCTATTTCATAGCGCTTGGCGCAATAGCGACAGGGTCAAATGGCTCAAATGAGTCCAAAGCCCATGACTGTATCCGGATTGAAGGGGTAGGTGCCGCGTCTATCCAGGGCGACATCCGTTTTGTGGAAGCCGCGCAGCAAATGGGCGCACACGTGACAAGCGGCCCCAACTGGCTGGAGGTTCGCAAAGGCAGTTGGCCCCTGAAAGCCATAGCCCTGGACTGCAACCACATTCCCGACGCCGCCATGACGCTGGCGGTGATGGCCCTGTATGCCGACGGCACCACCCTATTGCGCAACATTGCCAGTTGGCGCGTGAAGGAAACCGACCGCATTGCCGCCATGGCCACCGAACTGCGCAAACTCGGGGCTGACGTGGAAGAAGGCGCGGATTTCATCCGCATCACCCCACCGAAGATGGAGCAATTTTCCGACGGGCCGCCCCTAGGCTCACGAAGTGCGGCGGAGCCAAAATTAACCTCCTCGGGGGGCAGCGCAGTACGCGAAGCGACAAGCGTGGGGGCCACATCCTGGCGCACGGGGAGCATTCACACCTACGACGATCACCGCGTGGCTATGTGTTTCTCCCTGGCGGCCTTCAACCCGGCCCGCCTGCCAGTCCGCATTGAAGACCCAAAGTGCGTCGCCAAAACCTTCCCCGATTATTTCGAGGCGTTGTTTTCCGTGTCGCAAACGCTCGACGCGGCTATTCCAGTGATCTGCGTTGACGGCCCCACGGCCTCAGGCAAGGGCACGCTGGCGGTGGTGCTGGCGCAACAACTGGGCTACCACTTTCTGGACTCCGGCTCGCTGTACCGAATCACCGCGCTGGCTGCCATCCGGGCGGGGTTGGGGCTGGACATGGCCAGCGGACCTGCCATTGCCGAACTGGTAAAAACCTTGCGCATCCGCTTCCATCAGGGCCGCGTGCTGCTTGCGGGCGAGGATGGTGTTGAAGACGATGTCAGCGACATCATCCGCACTGAAGAAGCCGGCATGAACGCGTCCAAAGTGTCCGCCCTGCCCCCGGTGCGCGACGCCTTGATTGCCCTGCAGCACAGCTTTCGCCAGCTCCCCGGCCTGGTGGCTGACGGGCGCGATATGGGCACGGTGATCTTCCCGCAGGCATCCCTGAAGGTTTTCCTGACGGCCAGCGCCGAGCGACGGGCCGAGCGGCGCTATAAACAGTTGATTTCAAAGGGAATTTCGGCTACACTCCCGTCTCTTCGCGCTGATCTGGAAGCGCGTGATGCTAGGGACTCGTCCCGAACCGTTGCGCCACTCAAGCCAGCAGAAGATGCCAAGTTGCTGGACAACTCGGATTTGACGGTTGAAAAATCGGTCGAACTCGTGTTGAACTGGTGGCAAGGCAAACAGCCGTTCAGAACCATCTGAATAGCTGGTCGGTCCTCACTGCCAACACTGCACTGTTCTCAAGTGCCCGGTCGTGAGGTTCAACAACTTAACCCCGTAGCCTTTACCGCTACAAAAAAAATGTCCGAATCTTTCGCAGACCTGTTTGAAGAATCCCAAAAACGTTCAGAAACCCGCATTGGCGAAGTCGTCACCGCTGAAGTTGTTCGCATTGAGCACAGCTTTGTCGTGGTCAACGCCGGCCTCAAATCTGAAGCGTATGTTCCCTTGTCCGAGTTCAAAAGCGACAAAGGCGAACTCGAAGTTCAAGTTGGTGAATTCGTGTCCGTGGCCATCGTCGCCATGGAAAACGGCTACGGCGACACCATCGTCAGCCGCGACACCGCCAAGCGTCTCGCTTCGTGGATGTCCCTGGAAAAATCTCTGGAGTCCGGCGAATTTGTCACCGGCACCACCTCCGGTAAGGTCAAGGGCGGCCTGACCGTTCTGGTCAATGGCATCCGTGCCTTCTTGCCAGGTTCACTCGTCGACACACGTCCTACCAAAGACCTGTCTCCGTACGAAAACAAGACCATGGAATTCAAGGTCATCAAGCTGGACCGCAAGCGCAACAACGTCGTGCTGTCACGCCGTGCCGTGGTCGAAGCTTCCATGGGCGAAGA
>JANOAP010000539.1:0-2680 GCA_031411175.1 Rhodoferax sp.
GCGCTCCAGGCACCTTACAGTCTGTACTGACAAAGGACACGAAACTTGGAATTCCTGACTGATCTTTTTGACCGCACACCCCGTCGCGTTTTTGCCCTGACCTGCCTGGTGTGCATCGCCTTGCTGGGCTATGGCTTGTACCTGCAACACTTTGAGGGGCTGGAGCCCTGCCCGATGTGCATCGTGCAGCGATATGCTCTGGTTTTAGTAGCTGTCATAGCAGGTTTGACGGGGGCTACAGACCGAAAAGGCCTCCAGGTCAGCGGTTCTTTATTGCTGATCGTCACCGCCTGTTTTGGTGCCTTCGTCGCGGCGCGGCAAAGCTGGCTGCAGTGGTACCCGCCTGAAGTGGCTTCATGCGGGCGCGATTTTTACGGAATGATTGAAACCTTTCCGTTGCAGCGCGCCATCCCCATGATTTTCAAAGGCGGGGGTGACTGCACCAAGGTGGATTGGACTTTTCTGGGTGGGTCCATCGCCAACTGGTCGTTCCTGTGTTTTGCAGGTATCACTGTGGTGGCCCTCGCGTTGATTTGGCGCACTACCCGGATCGCGCGCTAACACCACAGGGGGCTACAACGGCAGAGTGTCAAACGTCTCGTAGGTTGTTTTCAACCAGTTCTTGACCCGTTGCCGCTCGAGCAAACCCAGGCCGTCAGGGCCTTCCCTGTGGTTGATGGCAGCCCAGAAGCTGGCATTCTGGCGATCAATCTTGCGCATGCTGGCTTCATGCAATTGCGTGAGATTGATGGTGCAGGCACCCAGCGACACCGCTTTCTTCAACGCCAGTGACTCGTCAAGCTGCGAAAAATCGGAACCACGCCCTCGGTTTTTCACTACAAAATAATTGGGCCCCGTGCCAAAGGTATTGACGAGACGGCCCAACAAATCCACTGAGTCCTTGCCGGCATCCGCGACATGCCAGAAATTGACGGCGATACCCATCTCGCCCAGCACGGTGAATAAATCGGAGTCCTTGATCCAGCGCGCCAGGGGTGCAGCGGTTTGCGCCGCCAAATCCACGATCACGCTTTTGTGCTGGCCGCCTTCGGGCGTTTCCTCGAAAGCACCCACGATCAGGTCCAGGCCTTCATAGGTGTCCACGATCACGGGCGAAGCAAAGTCTGCGTAGAAGCGCGTGAACGACGTGTGTGACCGGTCCGTGTCGAAACCGGTGAACGCGATGCCTTTGTCAATGAAATACTGCGCCAGAACCCGTGCGGTGACCGACTTGCCCACGCCGCCTTTTTCGCCGCCTATGAAATTAAGTGAACTCATTTGATTCTTCCTGTGTGTTGTCCGTGATCATTCGCGGTTTGCCTCATCTTGCCACTAAGGGGACAGCAAGTTTCGTGCGCGCTGCGGGGGTCAGCTCAGTTTTTTGACCAGCACCTGGCTTTTCCGGTCCCAGTTGTACTTGCGCTTGCGGGCGTCGGGCAGCCAGTCGGGGTCGACCTGGGCGAACCCGCGTTTCAGGAACCAGTGCATGGTGCGCGTGGTCAGTACAAAAATGCTGTCCAGGCCCGCCGCCTTGGCGCGTTGCTCAATGCGTTTTAACACCCGCTCGCCATCCCCCTGGCCCTGCACGGCAGGCGACACCGTCAGCGCTGCCATTTCGGCCGTTTTCGCCTCGGGGTAGGGGTACAGCGCAGCGCAGGCAAAGATCACGCCGTCATGCTCGATGATGGTGTAGTTGCCTGCGTCTCGCTCAATCTCGGTTCGGCTGCGTTTGACCAGGGTGCCGTCCTGCTCGAAGGGTTCAATCAGTTGCACGATACCACTCACATCGTCACTGGTCGCCTCGCGCAGGCTCTCCAGTTTTTCATCCACCACCATGGTGCCAATGCCGTCGTGCACATAGACTTCAAGAAGCAGTGAGCCATCGACGGAAAACGGCAGGATGTGACTGCGCTCTACACCGGCCTTGCAAGCCTTGACGCAGTGTTGCAGGTAAAAAGCGGTGTCGGTCGGTTGCGCTGCCAGAGGTAGCTCACTGAGCAGTTTCTCGGCGGCGGCCAGCGGCAACTCGGTGTCAATCGGGTTGTCGTCGCTGGCGGGTTGGGTAGGGTTGACGCGAATGCCAGGTATCTCGGTCACAAAGATCAGTTTGTCGGCCTGAAGGGCCGTGGCCACCGAGGTCGCGAGCTCCTCCATCGTGAGGTTGAAGGCCTCACCGGTTGGCGAAAAACCAAACGGCGACAGCAGCACCATTGCGCCGAAGTCCAGCGTGCGCATGATGCCGGCGGTGTCCACCTTGCGCACGAGCCCTGAATGCTGAAAATCCACGCCATCCACAATGCCCACCGGCCGTGCCGTGATGAAGTTGCCCGAGATCACCCGCACTGTGGAGCCGGCCATGGGTGTATTGGGCAGGCCCTGGCTGAATGCCGCCTCGATCTCGTAGCGCAATTGCCCCGCGGCTTCCTGCGCGCAATCCAGCGCCACCTCGTCGGTGATGCGCATACCGTGAGAGTAACGCGGCTCATGCCCCTTGGCCTTGAGCTGCTCGTTCACCTGGGGCCTGAAGCCATGCACCAGCACGATCTTCACGCCCATGCTCTGGATCAGCGCCAGGTCTTGCGCCAGATGCTGCAGCTTGCCCGCCGCGATCGCTTCGCCCGCGATGCCCACGACGAATGTCTTGCCCCGGTGCATGTGGATGTAGGGCGCGACCGAGCGG
>JANOAP010000540.1:0-4413 GCA_031411175.1 Rhodoferax sp.
GGCCCGCATTGCGGTCGCCCACGGCCAGATGCCCGAGCGTGAGCTGGAGCGCGTGATGCGCGACTTCATCGCCCAGCGCTACAACCTGCTGCTGTGCTCCACCATCATCGAGACCGGCATCGACGTGCCCACCGCCAATACCATCGTCATGAGCCGTGCCGACAAGTTCGGCCTGGCCCAGTTGCACCAGTTGCGCGGCCGTGTGGGCCGCAGCCACCACCAGGCTTATGCCTACCTCATGGTGCCCGACCTGGAGGGCCTGACCAAGCAGGCCAGCCAGCGCCTGGACGCCATCCAGCAGATGGAAGAACTGGGCAGCGGCTTCTACCTGGCCATGCACGACCTGGAGATTCGCGGTGCGGGCGAAGTGCTGGGCGAGAATCAGAGCGGCAACATGATGGAGATCGGCTTTCAACTCTACAACGAGATGTTGTCTGAGGCGGTGCGCTGCCTCAAAGCGGGCATCGAGCCCGATCTGCTCAGCCCGCTCAATGTGACAACCGACATCAACCTGCACGCGCCTGCCCTGCTGCCTGACGACTACTGTGGCGACGTTCATTTGCGTCTGAGCTTCTACAAAAAGCTGGCCACGGCCAAAAGCACCGACCAGATCGACGCGTTACTCGAAGAAATTGTGGACCGATTTGGCAAGCTGCCACCGCAGGCTCAGACCCTGATTGACGTCCATCGCCTGCGGGTTATTGCCAAGCCCTTTGGGGTGGTGAAGGTGGATGCACCACCCGGTGCCATCACCATCACTTTCCGAAAAGATCCACCGATTGACCCGATGAAAATTATTCAGATGATCCAGAAAAACAAGCACATCAAGCTGGTGGGCAACGAGAAGTTGCGCATTGAGCGCGAGCTGCCCGAAGTGAAAGACCGGGCACAGATGGTGCGCGACATCTTGCGGGGGCTGGGGCAGCCCGTGGCGGCTGCGTAAGGCTTATCGCCCCCGCATCATGGAAAACAAAAGGTCATCCATGTCAAACACCTGCGACCCGCGCAGGGTCGCCTTGCTGGCGCGGGCCTGATCCTTGAGCCAGGCCTTCAGGCTTTTATCGTCTTGTTTGTTACCCTGCAAGCGCGCCAGATCTGCACGCATGTGGGCGATGTCACCCTCCAACTCATCGCGCTCGGCCTGCAGGGTGGCCAGCAGTGCGGCTTCGTCAAAGGGCCGGTAGGCGGGGTAGCCAAATTCAAACGCCATACCTCGGCGCAATTGCAAGTTGTCCATGTCCAGCGCCTTCACCTGCTCTGCCAGCAAATCGGCCATGGCTTTGAGTCGGGCGTCAGACAACTGGCTGGCCTTGCTCGCGTCCACCATTTCCGCCTGCAATTGAATACGCAGCAAGGTGCTCAAGTCTTTGCGCTCATAAGCAGCGTTGACCTCGCTCATCAGGGCGGTTTTGCGCGTGCGCAGCTGCGCATCGGGTTCGCGGTCGGGGTGCAGGGCGCTGGCGAGTTGGCGATACACGGTGCGCAAAGCGTTTTGGGCGTCCAGCTGCTTTTGGTCGGCCGCCTGCGCACCAGCGCTCTGGGCCTTTCGCGCCTTGCGTTTTGCGTCGCGCTTGTCAAACTGGGCTTGCTGCCTTTTTTGCTCAAACTCCATCGCCGCACGCATCACCTCTTCGGGTGACGTGAACTCGCGCCCTTGCGCAAAGTCGGCCCCGAGATACGACTCGGCCATTTCCCGTGCTTGCGCCATCTGATCGACGTCAACCTCTTCGTCATCTTCCCCGACGTGCCCGTAGCGCGCCAGCAGGGCGTCCACCTCGTCATCCTGTGCAGGGGCCAGTTGTTCACACAAGCCCAGCAGCAGGTGCGTGGCCTGCTGCTTTTGCCGGGGCGTCAGGCTCCCGGTTTTGGCCGGTGCCTGAATCCGCTGATCGAGAAACATCACCATCTGCTTGCACAGACGCTGGTTCTCGGTCGCGATGTCATGCATGGCCTGGCGATGCACGGGGCCGTGCCTGTCGATGGCGCGGCGCAGCATGTCTGCCAGACTTTGCCCGGCATCTATACGCTCCATCAGCGTGTTGAACCGCTTTTGCGCGGCACTGGGCTTGTTCAGGGTGGCCACCACCCTGCCCGCGACGACCTCAAGCCGGTCGGGTTGGGGCGAAAATTCGGGGCCTTGGTCGGCAAACAGGTCGTTGCTGGAGCTCATGACAAATACTTTAACGGAAGCAAGTGGCCGGCTCACGCCGCGCTGCCGGCAATCGCGATGCCCCACCGCACGGGCGATGGCATATTCTAAAATGCCAGCCTCCTCGCCGGAGATGCATGATGATAGTTTCACGCTCTGCCTATCGGCGCACGACACTTGCACGGGGGGAACACCCCAGTGCCACAAAGTCCCTAACGATACCAATCGCCCATGCAACCCACTGAAATCTCGCCCGGCCTTGTTATTCAAGGCTTCATGCCCCCACTGCGATTGAAGGATTACAAGCTCATCGCGTTTGACATGGACTCCACCCTCATCAACATCGAGTGTGTGGATGAAATTGCCGACGCGGCGGGCCGCAAGGCCGAGGTAGCCGCCATCACCGAGGCGGCCATGCGCGGCGAAATCACCGACTACAAAGACAGCCTGCGCCGTCGCGTGACGCTGCTGAAGGGCGTCACGGTAGGCCACATGGAAGAGGTGCTGAACCACCGCCTCAAACTCAACCCCGGCGCGGCCGATCTGGTGGCGGCCTGCAAGGCCGTGGGCATGGTCACCCTGCTGGTCAGTGGTGGGTTCACGTTTTTTACCGACCGGGTGCGCGACCTTCTGCGTATGGATGCCACGCGCAGCAACATCCTTCAAATCGATGAAACTGGTCACCTCACGGGCCATATGACCCACCAGCATTGGGGCGACATTTGCGATGGCGAAGAAAAACGCCGCATGCTGATTCAGACCTGCGCCACCAATGGCATCCACCCCCGTTATGCGATTGCCATGGGCGATGGCGCGAACGACCTGCCGATGATGAGAGTGGCCGGCCTGTCAGTGGCTTACCACGCCAAACCCAAGGTGCGCGAGCAGGCCATGGTGGCCATCAATGCGGGTGGGCTGGACCGGTTGCTGGAAGTGCTTGAGTAGCTGACCCCAGGCCCGGGTGTACCCAATACGGGTCAGCCGTGACTGCCTGCCGGGCCACCACGCCCACGGCGGGCGAAGCCTGCGAAGAGGCCGACCAGACCAAGGCCCAGCAACGCGAGCGAGCCTGGCTCGGGGATATCCTGGCCGCTAGGCCCCCACTCAATGCCACAAGTCGTCAAGGGCGTGACGCCTGGTTTGGTGGACGACAGGCAAGCCGCTTCAACAGTCGTCAGAGCTCCGTCATAAACGCGGATGAGATCAACGACGCCGGAGGAAGCTTCTGCCCCCAAAGTGGTGACGTCGTCCATGAAAAAATGGGCGCTATGGTTGCCCGCTGAATCAAAAACGGCCCGTTGCGCTGCATCAATGAACGTGAAGTTCTGGACTCCGTTGACGTACCCCGTCACCGACCCGGAGTCAAGCTCGCGGGTCAGGATCAGTTTGACCAGATCGCCACCGGACTGCAAACTTCCGGGATTAGCCGGGACCTGAGGAGATTTCGAATGTGAAACGGGGACAAAGCCGAGCTCCCGGGTCAAGGTCAGGTTGTAAATACCTTCATCCTGCGAGAGATTTTTGAAGTCCAGTATTTTTTGACTGCCGCTGGTGGCGTCCATTGAAAACCACATCTCAATGGAGTAGTTCTGATTGTTCGTGAAGCCGTTGCGCAGCGACAGCCCCTGGTTGGGGCCAAAGCTGTAGCTTGTTTCACCCAAAACGCCTCCGCTAGAGACCAATGAGGGTCCACCGTTGGCATCCGTCAAAACACCGTTGAGTCCGTAGTCATGGATCAGTAGCGCAGCGTGCGCCAACCCGCCAGACAAAACGGTAACCAACGCCAACAATGCTGTTTTTAGTAATTTCATTTGAACCACCTGGCCATTTCAACGACGAATCCGATGCCTTACCAGGAGTCAGCAGCAACATTCAGACCATCACTCACAGGTCTATGATTTAATTGAATTTTTTACTCTTTTGCTACAGGTCGGAATAGGCGGCATGTAAACAAATCCGACACCCTGACGTCGCAGAGCGGCAATGAGCGGAAACTTCCGGACTCAGGCGAATCACGAACGCTCAATCACCGGCTTTCCTGCCTGCACTGCGAAGCTTGCAAGGGTTTCAATCTTTGCATCCTTTCGTGTCACGTCGTCCACCACGCGCAAAGTCGTGGTTAACTGCTTCGGCGTGAACGCCACCACGCCATAGCCCTTGCGTTGGTTGTCGGCAAACACAAAGTGCGGGTTTTCGCCCAGCCATTCGTCGACCTTGACGCGCGACGCATTGCCGGAGCGCGAGGTGATGCTGGTGCCGCAGAA
>JANOAP010000541.1:0-17032 GCA_031411175.1 Rhodoferax sp.
GATGTATTCACCCAACCGAGACATCGGCATTGCGTCGGGATCCCGACGCATGATGCGGAGCATAAATGAGTGGGTTTTATGGGCCATGCTCTACTGTAATCCATGCCTACTCACCGAACAATGCGGCCAGTAACCATCCCACGGCTCTGCCGTGGGATGGTTACTGCGGTGTCCGTATGCAGCACTTTTTGCGACAACATCCGCTGGCGTGGCCTTTGGCCAAGACTGATGCGGGTCTCTACTTCTTCGCGGCTTTGAGCGCCTTAATCACCTTCGCTGCCTGAGGTGCCAGGTAGTTCTGCCCCGACACCACGGACCTGCCGGTCTGGCTCTCCAGATGTTTGCGCGCCTGCCTGGCAATGCCGCCGCCCGCTTGGGCTGCGGTGGTGTTGTCGGCCATGCCGGTGGCATCGGTCGTTTCGGCAATCTGGCGGGTGGACATTTCGGCCAGCGCGGTGAAGATGAGTTCGGCCTCGGTCATGTGGTCGCGCAGGTTGTGGCTGCTCAGGCCTTTGACGGCCTTGTGCTCCTTGACGCTGACACCGCTCCACTCGGTGTGGATGATGTTGGTGAGGAGGGCGAATTCCTGGCCTGCCTTGATGTCGTGTTCGCGCCAGTAGTCGGTGAGCTTGTTGCGGGTTTCCTGCCCGGTCATGCGTTGGGCAATCCACTGGTCGCTGCGGTCGTGCTGCTGCCAGATCTGGCGAGCATGGTTAAACCAGGGGCGGGGCGACTATTTCCAACCGGTGACAGTTTGTCACCGGTTTATTGTTTTCTTTCCAGAATGCTCTTATTTTAATAGCTCTTAATTAAATATCCACGGAGGCTAGTGGCCTATTTGACACTCAACTCATACCCCGTACTGCGCCCCCCACCTTCCAGCCTGCGCAGCACGCCACGCGCCAGCAGGTCGTTGATGTCGCGCAGCGACGTGTCGGCAGAGCACTTGGCAAGTAGCGCCCATTTGGCATTGGTGAGCTTGCCCTCCATGCCGTCCAGCACGCGATTGATCACGGCCGTTTGGCGCGCGTTCATGGGCGTGCCGGCCCAGCGCTGCCAGAACTGGGCCTTGTCCAGCACACCGGCCAGCAGGGCGTCTGCGCCCTGCACGGCGCGCAACAGGCAGCCCAGGAACCAGCTGAGCCAAGGGGTGACGTTGAGCGGGCCTTGTTGGGTGGCTTCGAGCTGGGCGTAATAGTCTTTGCGCTCGCGCTGTATTTGGGCGCTGAAGCTGTAGAAGCGTTGACTAGTGCCCTCGGCGCGGGCCAGCGCCATGTCGCCTACGGCACGGCTGAGGCGGCCATTGCCGTCGTCAAATGGATGCAGAGTCACCAGCCACAGGTGGGCCAGCCCGGCCTTGATGAGGGCGTCGCCCACGGGGGCGGCCTCAAGCCACTTGAAAAACGCTTCGGAATGCGCTGGCAATGTGTCGGCAGGTGGCGCGGTGAAGTGCACTTTCTCCCGCTCCACGGGGCCAGACACCACTTGCATGGGGCCGCTCGCATCCGTGCGCCACGCCGCCACGGTGATGCGCACGCGGCCGCTGTAGCCTGTGGGGAACAGGGCGGCATGCCAGCCGAACAGGCGCTCTGCAGTCAAAGGCTGCTCAAAGTTGCGGGTGGCATCCAGCACCACGTCCACCACGCCGTCCACGTGCCGGTCGCTCGGCGCCAGCGCGCCAATGTCCAGCCCCAGCCGGCGGGCGATGGATGAACGCACGGTGTCCAGGTTGAGCTGCTCGCCTTCTATTTCGCTGGTCTTGATGACTTCCTGAGTCAACACCTGCAGAGTGGCCTGCTCGCGCTGCGGCAAGCCCAGTGCAGCCATGCGGGCCATCAACTGGCCCTGCGCACGGTGCACCGCAGCCAAGGGCGCAGCAAGCGCGTCGGCGTCATAGCTGAACTGCGGCCAATCGGGCAGTTGCCAGATGTAGCGGGGGTTACGAGTGGGGCGGTGGGGGCGCATGCGGTGATTATGGCGCTTATTCACCGCAATTTTTGCGGCAAATAGCGCCGTATTGAAGAATTCAG
The DNA here is from genome assembly GCA_031411175.1 of Rhodoferax sp. Taxonomy (GTDB): domain Bacteria; phylum Pseudomonadota; class Gammaproteobacteria; order Burkholderiales; family Burkholderiaceae_C; genus JANYCG01. The sequence continues at coordinate 2,031 of JANOAP010000541.1, forward strand.
AACCTCGCCCACCAACATCGCTCAGGCAGTTCTTGCCGCCAGTAGCGGGCAATTTCAGTCGGTGACAGTTTGTCACCGACCCGCTGTTTTCCTTGCCCAATTGCTCTTGTTTTTGTAGCTGCTTACGCAATATCTACGGGACTACAGGCCACTTCCATGCTTGTATCCAGCCTCCCGCTGTACCCGCACGGCCAGCACAAACACCGTGTCGATAGGCGCCACATAACGATACAGCGTCACATAGCCGCGCGTGGCTCGGCCAATGATGAGCTCCCGTTTGCCATCTTTCACGGGCCGCCCCATGAGCGGGCTGTGGGTCAGGATTTGAATGGCTTCCAGAATTTCGCCAATGCGCTGGGGCGCGGCACCGGGGTCAAACTGGGCGATGTGGTCAAAGAAGCGGTCGAAGTCGTCAAAGACTTCCGGAGCCAGCTCGATGCGGGTCAGGGGCCCCTTCACTTGGCAAATTTACGCGCTGCGGGTTTGCGTGCAGGCTCGCCTTGCGCTCGGGCTGCCAGATAGGTTTTGGCTGCGTCCCAAGCTACTGTTTTGGTACTGGCCTGAATGTTGGCCCAGCGCTGGTCGGCTATGGAATTGAAGGCGTTGCCCAGCTCCACTTGTTCTACGGTTTGGGCAATGGCATCCAGAATAAACGCATGCGCGGTTTTGCCAGCGCGCTGTGCGGCAGCGCCTACGCGGGCTTTGAGGTCGTCTTCAATTCGGATGGTGGTTGTGGACATGGCGTGGCCTCATGAGGTGCTTGATAGTAGCACGTTCGTGCTACAAATGCCTTTTCACATTTCGCGCTTGAGGACCTCGCGTACCATCCTGTCGGTTCCATTTCAACCATAACCGGCCCCACAACCCGCCCGATACCGGGCTCCAACGGAGACAACGATGTTCAGTCATGTCATGCTAGGTGTAAACAACCTTGAGACCTCAAAGAAGTTTTACGACGCGCTGCTCGGCACGCTCGGCATTGGCCCGGGTATTGCCAACAAGAACCGGTATTTCTACCGCAGCCCTACGGGTTCGTTCGCGATCACCACGCCCATCAATGGCGAGCCTGCTACGCACGGCAACGGCAGCACCATCGGGTTTAACGTGCAGTCACCCGAACAATGCGACGCGTTTCATGCCGCTGGCGTAGCGAATGGGGGCACCACCTGTGAAGAGCCTCCAGGCCTTCGCGATGGCGCAGTGGGCAAGCTCTATCTGGCGTACCTGCGTGACCCAGACGGCAACAAGCTCTGCGCGCTGCACCGGCCTGCGAAATAATAAATACTCTGCTTTTGATAGCTGCTCAATCCCTATTTACGGGGGCTACGGGCTGTTTTATCCCTGCCAGACCCTTCTGATTTAGCGCCAGCCGCGATGCCAGCCGTTGCCGGGGTGGCGCCAGCCCCAGCCAAAGCGGCCGTGGTATTGCCAGGCATAGCCCGGCCCCGGAACGGCGTAGGTGGGGGCGACGTACACCACGCCCGGTGGTGCGACGTAGGCCCGGCCCCCATAGCCAGGCTCCACGCCGACGGGTGCCACCACGCAGCCCGCAAGTGCGACCGTGGCACAGACTGCTGCGACACGGGTTCGGGTCGAAAATTTCATGAGCGATTCTCCTGATCTTGGGCAAAAGTGCCTCAAGCCCCTGTACAACGCCAGCCACGGCCAGGATGAAGACCCTGCCAGGTAAAGCTCAGGCAAACCTGAAGTTCAAACGTATATATCCTGTTACGTATGAGTCCAGCACAAAACTACCAAGGCACCATGACCCACGCCGTATCCCGGTTGCGGGCGGCGCGTTTGGCGCGTGCCTCCAAGCCCTTTTTGGCCCGTGGCGGCTCGCGGCTTGAGCGCTGCCCCGGTTGCCGCGTGCCCCTGAGCCACTGCCTGTGTGCCTTGCGCCCGGTGGTGCCTACCCAGGCGGGCATGTGCCTGATCATGGCCGACATCGAACCGCTCAAGCCCAGCAACACCGGCTGGCTGATTGCGGATGTAGTGGCCGATACCTTCGCCTTTGGCTGGGCCCGCACCGAAGTTGACCCGGCGCTGCTGACCCTGCTGGCCGACCCGCAGTGGCAGCCCTATGTGGTGTTTCCGGGGGAGTATGTAGACGCTGCGCGGGTGGTGACGCAGTTGATCGGGCAGGCCGAACCGCATCAATTGCCCGCCGGGGGCAGCGACCCGCATAGCGGTGGAGCGTGGGGGCCAACACTCAAACGCCCCCTATTTGTGTTGCTGGACGCCACCTGGCCCGAGGCCCGCAAGATGTTTCGCAAAAGCCCTTATCTGGATCACCTGCCCGTGCTGAGCCTGCAACCCGAGCAACTCTCCAACTACCGCCTGCGCCGCTCCACGCGGGATGACCACTTCTGCACGTCCGAAGTAGCCGCGCTGTGCATGGACTTGGCGGGTGAACCCCAGGCGGCTGAGGTGCTAGCGGCTTACCTTGACGTGTTCACCCTGCACTACCTGAATGCCAAGCAGCAGCGGCCCGTGGATCTGGAGGACGCGGCACACTCGCGCCTGCAGAGCTTGTGCAGCTTCAACATCGGCGTCAACCCAGGCGCAGCCAGCCAAGTTGCTGCGTGACATACTTGAACGCCATAAACGCTGTATCCCATACCCAACCCGGAGGCCAACCATGCTGCGTCGATCTCTTTTGTCTGCCGTGACGCTGGCCACTTTGGCCGCGCCACTTGTCACGGTACCCAATGCGGTGGCCCAGGGCATGGGCAACTGGCCCGAGCGGCCCATCCGCCTGATCCTGCCCTTTCCGCCCGGTGGCCCCAGCGACATCACAGCCCGCCTGGCTGCTGAAAAGATGCAGGCCAGCCTGAAGCAGCCGGTGATCGTGGAAAGCAAAGCCGGGGCTGGCGGCAATATCGGGGCCGCCGAGGTCGCACGCGCCGCGCCTGACGGCTACACCTGGCTCGTCGCCACCGACACCATCGTGACGGTCAACCCGCATGTCTACAAGCAGCTCGGTTTCAAGGCCGATGCACTGGTGCCTGTCACGCTGGCCACGGCCTTCAGCCAGACCCTGGTCTGCAACCCGGCAGTGGGGGTCAAGACATTGCGCGAACTGATCGCCAAAGCCAAGGCCAGCCCCATGGGTTATGCATCGGGCGGGCCGGGTGTGCCCGGACACCTGTCCATGGAGTTGCTTCAGCACATGGGCGGCTTTAACATGAATCACATCCCCTACCGGGGCCCGGCACCCGCCACCCAAGATGTGCTGGCGGGGCAGGTGCCTTGCGGATTGTTGGCAGGGCCCACCGTGCTGCCCCACGTGCGCGCGGGCAAGCTGGTGGCACTGGCGGTGTCAGGCAGCGAGCGCTCGCCCACGTTGCCCGATGTGCCCACCATGGCCGAGGCAGGCGTGCCCGGCTATGAGGCCAATTTCAAACTGGTGGTGTATGCACCGCAAGGCGTCAACCCGGCCATCTTCGAGCGGTTCCGCCAGGTTTATGTGGAGGCACTCAAATCGCCCGATGTGGTGGAAAAGCTCAAGGCCACCGATCAGGTGGTGCTGGGCAGCACCTCGGCAGAAGCGGTCAAAGTGCTGGCGGCTGACAGCACCAAATGGGGCGAGGTGGCGCGGCGCATCAAGCTGGGGCTGGACTGAGCTTGGCGCAGTTGCGTGACAATGGAGGGCTCAGCTCACTTTATTGACCTCCAGGACCTGCTTCATGACCTACCCCAATACCCAACTCTTTATCAATGGCCAATGGCAAGACGCCGCAGACGGCAAAAGCTTGGCCGTGTTCAACCCCGCCACCGGTAAGGAAATTGGCCGCGTCGCCCACGCCAGCACGGCCGACCTGGACCGCGCACTGGCCGCTGCCCAAAAGGGCTTTGAAGTCTGGCGCGACATGCCCGCCATTGAGCGCAACAAGATCATGCGCAAGGCCGCCGGCCTGATGCGCGAGCGCGCCGGTGACATTGCCGCCCTGCTGACCCAGGAGCAGGGCAAGCCACTGATTGAAGCCAAGGGCGAGGCCATGGCCGCTGCCGACATCATTGAATGGTTTGCCGACGAAGGCCTGCGCGTTTATGGCCGCATCGTGCCTTCGCGCTTCAACCTGGCTGCGCGCCAGATGGTGCTGAAAGACCCGGTAGGCCCGGTGGCGGCCTTCACGCCGTGGAACTTCCCCATCAACCAGGTGGTGCGCAAGATGTCTGCGGCTCTGGCCACCGGTTGCTCAATGATCGTCAAGGCACCTGAAGAAACACCAGCGGCACCAGCTGGGCTGATCCGCGCATTTGCTGACGCAGGCCTCCCGCCTGGCGTGCTGGGCCTGGTGTATGGCAACCCGACTGAGATATCCAACTACCTGATTCCGCACCCCATCATTCGCAAGATCACGTTCACCGGCTCCACACCCGTGGGCAAGCAACTGGCCGCATTGGCCGGCAAGCACATGAAGCGTGTGACGATGGAACTGGGCGGCCATGCACCGGTAATCGTGTGTGAAGACGCCGACGTGGCACTGGCAGTGAAATCTGCCGGCGCGGCCAAATTCCGCAACGCGGGCCAGGTGTGCATTGCACCCACCCGCTTCCTGGTGCATGAAAGCATCAAGAACGAGTTTGCAACGGCCCTGGTGAAGTACAGCCAGGCACTGAAGGTGGGCAACGGTGCCACCGAAGGCATCACCATGGGCCCACTGGCCAACCCCCGGCGCGTCACCGCCATGGCCGAGTTCACAGAAGATGCTATCAAACAGGGCGCCACGGTGGCGCACGGCGGCGAGCGGATTGGCGACGAGGGCAATTTCTGGCAGCCCACCATCCTGACCGACGTGCCACTGGGTGCCAAGGTGTTCAACGACGAGCCCTTTGGCCCCATGGCGGCCATCCGCCCCTTCAACACGCTGGACGAAGCCATCACCGAGGCCAACCGCCTGCCGTATGGCCTGGCCGGCTATGCCTTCACCAGCTCACTGAAAAACTCTGACTTGCTGGCGCGCAAGGTGGAAGTGGGCATGCTCTGGGTCAATATGCCGGCCATGCCGACCGCCGAGATGCCATTTGGCGGCATCAAGGATTCCGGTTACGGATCAGAGGGCGGCCCGGAAGCCATGGACGCCTACCTGAACGCGCGCGCCGTGACGATCATGAACGTCTGAGGCATGGCACAAGACGCTACCCAACCCAGCGAATCCGCCCCATCTGGCGAGGGCGCGGCCAGGGCGCTTTGCGATTCATGCGCGGGTGTTCAGCAAAACTGGCGCCGCGCGCCGGGGCACGCCGAACTGGTGCAGGGCGTCAACCGCAAGGAGCCGCGCAACCACGGCCAGGTCACCGTGACCCGGTACCGCTGCGACCGCTGCGGCACCTCGTGGGACTATGAGAACAACAAGGTCAACCTGCACGCGGGCTGGTCGGTGGTCAGCCCGGTGGTGAGTCGATAGACCCGGCGTTGTCTGCCGCAATGGCCCTGAACCCGGCAGACACCCGCTGGTCCCCAGCCACGGCCTGCCAGAAGGCAACTGCCAGCGTGCGGGCCTGGGCCCATTCGGGCAGCGTAGCGGCTGTGGGCTGCAAGGGGCGCGTTGCAAAGTCGCGCGCCACCAGCTCACCGCCCACGGGCGCGTACAGCATGGGCAGCATGTCGTAGGTGGGCGACAGCACCCAGTCGTCGTCTTTCAGCAGCAGCGAGATGTTGCCGTAGTGCCGGTCGGTATTGCCGATGAGCACCCCAAATGCCTCCAGCAGGCGCAGCACGCGGGCGTCGTCAGCGGTCAGTAGTTTGCGCGCAGCCATGCGGTTGGCGGTGGCGGCCCAGTTGTCCATCTCACCCACGTACTCGGCGTCATACACCTGCAGCGAGACCATGCCGATGCGGCCAATCGGCCCGCCCTGCGCTTCAGACTGCGCCACGCGGTCAAACCGTTCGGACTCCAGAAACACGCGACCCGCGCCAGTGAAGATTTGGGTCTTTGCGGCGGGCAGGCCCGAATCCGCCAGCGTTTGCAGGGCCAGGTGCTCACACACCAGCAGGTCACGGACGCGCTGGTCCACCGGTGCGTCGCCCGCCGGAGAAAACTTGACCAGCACGGGCCGCCCGGCAGTGATGGTGCAAAACTTGGGCTGCTCGCCCCCGGCCGATGAGCCAGGGTGGGTGCCTTGCATGGCCTGCTCGGCCAAATGCGGGTAGTCAGCAGCCGAATCCACGCGGGAGGCTCGCTGGGGCAAGGTGTGAAAGCGCTGGAAAGCGGCCTCGCCCAGGATGAGGTTGCCGGGCAGGTCGTCGCCAAACAGGGTGAGTGCGCGCAACACGTCGTCATCGTTCCAGTTGCGGGGGTCGCTGCCCAGTTGCAGCTCGGGGTGCGCGTGGGCAAAGGTGCGGCCCATGAAGCCCTGAGGGCGCATGTCGTCCAGAAACCAGGGCAGGCCACCGTGCCGGGCGCTGACGCCATCGGCCTCGTCCACCCAGAAGGCACCGCCTTCCAGTGGCACCAGGCGCGCAAATGGCGAGGGCTGGCCTCGCGTGTCCACCCGCATCGCCAGCACCTCGCGGCCCACACCCGGCACGGTACGCGGCAGCACGTACTGCTGGGAACGGGCCGCCCCCACCTTTTGCACTTGGCCTGACTGAATGAGAGATGCCAGCGCCCGTGACACCGTGGGCTGGCTAACGCCCAGTTGCTCTTGCAGCCCGGCGCTGGACAGCACGCCGCCTTGCCGACGCAAGGTTTGCAGGGCTTTTTGGGTGAGGTCAGACAAAGCGGTTATGAATTTATAATTGAATAGATATTTTTACACTAAAAATGTTTAAATTCAATAATTTTATATCTTTAATGAATAGATAAAATATTCAACTCGCCAGGCCTAAATCTCGACGATTGTTTCCACTTCACACCGTGTGTTTTGCACAGTGCCGCTAGATCAACGGTCTGGCGACGCAACTTCTATCGGCCAACCTTCATTCATGCGACAAAACCATGAAAATCACTCACCTAGCCACACAGCAGCGCGTCGCTCAGCAAAGGCGGCTGCGCCCTCGCGGGCATCTTGCGATTTCAGCACCGGCCCGGTGATGGCCTCTTGCCGATCAAACATCTCGGCGATGGACCAGTCCCGCTGCTCGACGATCACCCGCTTGCTGGCGGCCACCGACATCGGCGCGTTGACCATGATGCGGCGTGCCAGCTTCTTCGCTTCTTCCAGCGCCTGTCCCGGCTCGACCAGGGCGTTGATCAGGCCGTACTGGTATAGGCGCTCGGCCGGAAACATGTCTCCTGTGAGTGCCATTTCCATGGCGATGCGCTGCGGGATCAAGCGCGGTAGCCGCATCAGGCCACCCGCTGCTGCCGCGAGACCGCGCTTGACTTCCGGGATACCGAAGCTGGCATTGCGCGCCGCCACCACCAGGTCGCAGACCAACATCGATTCGAAGCCACCGGCCAGCGCATACCCTTCGACGGCGGCGATCAGTGGCTTTTTGGTTGGCGTGCGGGCCAGACCCAGGATGCCGCGGCCCTCAACCCGCGTCACTTCTCCGCGCAGAAAGGCCTTCAGGTCCATGCCGGAGCAAAAATTTCCACCGGCACCGGTCAGGATACCCACGCGCAGATCAGGATTGCGATCCATCTCGTCGATGGCGTCGCAGACCCCATAAGAGACGGCGCGGTTCACCGCATTGCGCTGCTCAGGGCGGTTGATGGTGATGACCACCATGCCCTCAATGTGCTCGACGAGAACTTCATCTGTCATTGCATCTCCTCAGGTTGGGCTCAGTTTGTGGAGCCGTTCGATGGCTTCAAGATACTCCAATTGCATCTGGTAGATCACTTCGCGCACGCTTGTTTCCTTGTTGATCATGCCCACCACCTGGCCCGCAGGGAAAGAGTAGAGATCCTTGCGCTTGGCGCGTACAACGCGGGCATGAGCCTCGTTGTAAAGAATGCCCTGCAGGGGCGTAGGCAAGTACTTGGGTGCGCCCGGCTGCTCCCAAGCTTCAGATAATCTGCTCTTGATCATCCGCACGGTTTTGCCTGTGCGAGCTTTGCGCCGCACGGCATCTTCGGTGCGGGTTTCGAACAGTACCTCCTTCTCGAACGCATCGAGTTCGCTCTCGCGGGTGCCGAGCCACACGGTGCCGCACCAGACACCCTGCGCACCGAGCGCAAGCGACGCGGCGATCTGACTGCCATGGGCGATCCCGCCAGCCGCCAGCACCGCGACGCTGTCGCCGCAAGCTTGGACCACCTGCGGCACCAGCACCATGGTGGCGATTTCGCCCGTGTGGCCACCGGCTTCAGTGCCTTGCGCGATGATCACCTCAACCCCGGCTGCCATGTGGCGCGCCGCGTGCGCGGCCTTACCGCACATCGCGCCGATGACGATGTTGCGGGCCTTCAGGTCCGCGATCACATCGGGCGGCGGCGATCCCAGCGCGCTCACCACCATGTTGACCTGGCGATGCTGGAAGGCCACAGCCAGCAGCCGGCGTGCGCCATCGGGCGTCATGTTTCCGCGACCGTCGATGATTTCACGATGGATGCGCTTGCGGTCGTCCGGCGGCAGCTGAGGCACCCCGGATTGCGCAAGGATGTTGTCCATGAAGTCGCGGTGTTCCTGCGGTATCAGCGTCTCAATATCCTCCAGCGTAGTTTCGGCTTCCTTGTCGTACTGCGTTGGGATGATCACGTCCACACCATAGTTTCGACCTCCGACGTGCTGGTCGATCCAGCGCAGTTCGGCTTCGAGTTGCGCGGGTGAGAAGGTCGCAGCGCCGAGCACGCCATAGCCACCGGCCTTGGTGACCTCAACCACCACATCACGGCAATGGGAGAACGCGAAGATGGGCAGCTCGCAGCCGAGCCGCTTGCAGATAGGGGTTTGCATTGGGAATCCTTGGTGCGACTCAGTGGGTGGGTGTCACAACGCGGTGTTACAGCGTGGCGTTACAGCGCGATGTTGAGCCGCTTGACGACCGGCGTCCAGCGCGCGACCTCGGCGGCGACGTAGGCGCGTGCATCGACCGGATTGGAATTCGTGACCGGCTGGATGCCCAGTTGAACCAGGCGCTCCTGGACAGCCGGCCGGTTCATGACCCGGGTCACGGCTCGGGCGATCAGGTCTACCGCCTCGCGCGGCGTTCCCAGCGGCGCGGCCAGCAGGTTGTAGGTGCCAGCGACCACGTCATAGCCAGCCTCGCGCGAGGTGGGGATCTCTGGCGCAATTTTCTCCCGAGCCTCGGCCATCGTGGTGATGATGCGCAGCCTGCCGGATTTGTGGTGCGGCAGCAGGGTGCCCGACGTCTCGACGATGAAATCAACGTTGCCTGCGATGGTATCGGTGATCGCGCCAGCACTGCCCGCGTACGGGATATCAACGACGAAGACCCCCGCTTTCTCCTTGAACAGCTCCCCCGCCAGATGCACCGTCGTGCCCAGGCCAGCATGCCCATACGAGAGCTTGCCCGGTCGCGCCTTGCAGTAGGCCACCAGGCTTTTCAGGTCGGTGACTGGCAGGTTAGGGTTGACCGCGATGACGAACGGTGCGTGCGACAGCAGCGCGATCCACTGGAAATCGTCCACGGGGTTGTAGGGCGGCTTGGCGCGCGATATCGGTGCGGAAACCGCCGTCGAACCGGTGGCCATCATGAACTGCGTGCCGTCCTTTGGCGCGCGCAGAAAACCAGTGGCCACGGTCAGGCCACCCGCACCGGGCTTGTTCTCAATCAGCACCGGGCGGCTCAACTCCTCGCGCAGAGCGTCGGCCAGGATCCGGGCGAACAGGTCACCTGAGCCACCGGGCGGAAAGCCGATGGCAATCTTGATCGGGGTCGAATCTTGCGCCAAGCACAGGCCGGATGTAAGACCGCCAACCATGCCCGCGAGTGCGGAGATGACGGCACGCCGTGTCAACTTCAACTCATTCATTTTTAGCTCCGTTTTGGGTTTTTAGACCCGGGCTTCAGGGCGAGCCAAAGGTTTATCAATGCTTTCTCCCTCGCTCAGTGCAGCCTCAAACTGCGGGTCGGCCAGGGCCTTGATCAGTCTGTATCGCTCGGCGAGCGTCGTGGCACGGATATCGGCAACACCGTGTTCCGTAACAAAAATATCGATGTCACTTTGCGCCGTGGTCACATAGGCATTGGCGATGCGTGCCACTACACGGCTTTTTGAGGGCATACCGACGGTGGAAGCCAGCGCAATGATGGCGAGCCCACCGCAAGAGCGCCGCGCAGCCCGGAAGTAGTCGGACTGCCCGCCAATCGCGCCCACATATTGAGAGCCGAGAAACTCGGCGTTTGCCTGCCCGTACAAATCCACCTCCAGCGCGGAATTGATCGCCATGAAAGGCGCACCTGCCGATTTGCCACCTAGCGTGACCAGTTGCGCCGGTGTGGCGAAGCCCAGCACACCGTGCGAACCGGCGAAATCGTAGAGACTGCGCGTGCCGACTGCGAGCGAGGCCAGGCACGCCTCGGAATCCGTGGTGTCGATTGCGCCACTGGCCAGCAGTTCGGGCAACCAGTCGCCCACCATGCCGGATCGCACCTGCAGGCCGCGGTGTTGAGCCAGCGAGCGTGCGACGGCTGCGGCCATGCTGCCAATGCCCAGTTGGATGATCGCGCCGTCAGGCACCAGCCGCGCGACGTTGCGGCCGATAGTTAACTGTCGCTCGTCCGGTGCTTCGCTTGGAAGTTCGGGCAGCGGCAGCTCGCTCTCGCCCGCGACGACCACACGGCTGCCATGCAAGCGGCAGGCCGAGCGGGTGCGCGGCATGTTTGGGTTGATTTCTACCAGCACCACGCGCGCAGCCTGTGCGGCGGCCCACACATAGTCGAGCACACAGCCGAGGCTGTGGTAGCCGTCTGCGTCAGCTGGTGAAACCTGCAGCAGCACGACATCGGCCTTGAGCACGCCGGACTCGAAGTATGAAGACAGTTGCGACAACTGCGCCGGAATCACGCGCGCCGCGTCGCGCCTAACGAGGTGACGGATCGTCCCCAGGCCACAGTAGGTCGTCACGCGCAACGTCGGGTCTATCGGAGCGCCCCAGGCCGTGTTGAGCGAGAAACCGCAAAATACGCTTACCTGCCCGAGGCGCGCCGCCAGTGTGAACAACTCACCCACCAAGCCAACCGGCTCAGCGGTCGCTTGGCCCACCACCACGTGGTCGCCGGAGCGCAGGTACTCAGCGAGGACGGAGCGGGTCATAGGTAGGCTGGGCCGATCCGGCTTCAAGCCAAGCGGGCGGACGACCGGCGATGGTGAAAGTCTGACTGCCCGTCCCGCGGCTGGTTATGCCGTCGAAATTGGCTTCGATGCTGACCGGCTGGATGCGGTGCCAGTGTTCCTTTTCCGAGCCATCGGGATAGACCACCTTGGACGGGTGCGAGACGTCCCACACGTCGGACTCCAGGTGAGTCTGGCCGCGCCATGCACCCAGGCCCCGGCCATCGTCGTAGCCGCCGCTGTAGCCCAGGCCTTGCATCGCTATCGACGCGCCTTGGGCCTTGAGGTCCAAGCAAAGGCGCTTGCCGCCTTCCAACGTAGCGGTCACTTGTGCCGTGCGAAACCGGCGCGTGCCCGGGTGCAGTTCAGCTGACAACTCGATCTTATGCGCGACGTGAACGGTTTCGGTCAGGCGCTCGGTTACCACGCCGGTTGTGTACGGTGTATCCTCGCCGCGCGCCTCGAAGAGCAAGTGGCCACTCATCGTGTCGGTGGAAAAGAACAGGAAGGACATCACGTGTCCCTTTTGGGCGAGCGTGACCTTCGGTCCGGTGACCGGCTCGGGCACGCCCATACCGCGACGCACGCCCCAGGAGTGGTCGCGGCAAGACCACCAGTCGGACAGATCGATGCGTTGACCGCCCGCCTCCATCCAGCCGCTGGCCAGCCCGATCTGGTCGAACCGGCGGTAGTCTTGCACGGTCCGCCCATGAAGCCGCTCGTAATGCGGATGCTCCTCGCGCGCGGGCTCAACGCAGCGCCAGCCGATCGACCCGGAAATCCCATGTGCACCGGGCTTAATGGCGATCTCGAATTCTTCGAGTGGCTTTACAGGCGTTATGCGAATCGGTCCGCAGTCGGTCTGCGCATTGCGGTCAAGCGAGCGCGAAACCCTCAGGTTGTACTGCTTGCCATCCACAGTCATGACCGCGCCGCCATCAAGTACGTTCATATTGCGGTACGCACCCATGGTGATCTGGATCGCCATTCGACCATCCGGCGAATAGATCGCAAACCAGTAGCGGTCAAAGAAGCGCGGGTCGCTGGTCCAGACATGGTCAAAGGTGGTGGGCAGCTGGTGCCAGAGGGTGTCGTCGAGTGCAGTGAGCATCAGCTTGCCTTTGCGGGTGGGGTTGTGGTGGACACGTAGCGCATTGGCGCACCGGCGGCACGCGCGCTCATGTGGACAAGCGCAGCCGCGCGCATGGCGGGAGTGACGCCGGTGTCACACAGCGCTTGCGACAAATAGCCGCGCAGTTCGCCGTTGCGTTGATCGAGCGCGCTCGTGTCGGCAGCGTCCGGCTCGTGCTGCGCCAGGGCCAGCACGATGCACGCGGCCAGCTCCGGTGCGACGACCGCTTGAAACTGTCCGAGCAGTTCGGCCGTGGCCCGGTTGTCGCTGCGCAGGAAACCCGGAACAGCGGGTAGCGCCGTGGTCAGCATGCGCAGGTTGGCGATCAGTCCATCGAGGATCGTGCGTGCGTAGGGATCGGTGACACAAGGCGACACCAGCGTGTCAAGAATACGGCAAGTGCCGAGCAATTGTTCTTCGACGGTAGGCCTCACGCAACGTTCTCCATCATCTGAAACATCGGGCGATATAGCCATGCAGGGGTCTGAAATACGCGGTCGTAGCGCCCGGCCACGAACTCGCTCACAGCCGTTAACTGAATGACCGCCAATTTCCACCCCGAAAAAACGTTCCACCAGCGCAGCGCCGCTTCGTTGACTATGCGCCCGGTGATGGCACTGTAGGCAGCGACGATCTGTTCGCGCTCCCAGACACCGGCAATCTGGTGTTCGCGCTTGCGCACTGGGTTGGTCACCCAGCCGAGGTCTTCAAGCGGGTCGCCCAGATGGGCCGTCTCCCAGTCGAGCTTGGCGCTGATGTGCTCGCCCTCGATAAGCGCGTTGCCCGGTTTGAAGTCGCCATGCACGAGAACAATGGCTTCGGCCTCTGGTGCATTCAGACGCAACCAAGCGAGTATGTAGTCAAGCTCGGGATGGGGTTCGAGCTGCACCCGGCGGTATTCAGCCTCCCAGTACGCGAGTTCGCGCCTCGACGGCGCGCCGCTCGGCACATCCAGCACCGCGCTCAGGCCGCGTTCGCGCCAGTCGATGGCATGAATATTCGCCATGAGGTCGGTGAAGCCACGCGCCAGTTTCAAGCGGGCTTGGAGCGGGCGAGCGCCGTTGAGCACCAGGTAGTCGCATCGACCCGGCATGCGATCCATGACCAGCGAGGGCGCACCGAGCCAGTGGCCGTCGTCGTCTATCCAGTGCGCTCTGGGGGCTGGAACGGGCGTCGCCTCGAGTGCCCTGAGCACCGCGAACTCGCGCTTGCGGTCGGTGTCGAGCAGGGTGCCGCAGGCATCGCGCATCAGCATGAGCTGGCGCGTCTGTGCGCCGGTCTGGTCAACCCAAGTCGCATCAAGCGACCAGTTTTCGCGCGACAGACCCCCCGCAGATCGCGTGACGCCGGTGAAGGTGAAGTCGCGTGCTGTCGGGATCGCATCAATGATCATGGCCTCCAGTCCAGCGACGACCCGACCGACCGAGGCGGCCGCGCTGTCTATAGCCGCATTGGCCTGCTTGGTGCCAACTTGTCCGTCCATCGTCAACTCAGCGCTTGGGCCACAGCGGTGCCTTCACCGCCAGGCTGGGGGGGTACACCGGAATCGGGGTGCCGTCGCGCCACTGCAAAATGACGGTTTCAGCACCTACTCGGCGGCCTTTGTCGTCAAACTTCAGGCGCCCGCCCGGGTAGTATTTGGCCGCACCTTCGGTGGTGTCCATCTTGCGCATGGCTTCGGCAACTTTGCGCCGGTCAGCGGAGCCTGCGGCCTCCATTGCCTCTTTAAAGATCCACATGTCGCCATAGGTTGACATGCTGTCTTGCGTCATCCATGGCTCATTCATGCGTTTGCTGTAGGACGTTGACAGCGCTTCATGGCCTTTGCCGCCCCAGTTGGCAATCACCACCATCACGCCTTCCAGCGACTCCTTGCTCATCACTTTCAACAGCTCGGGCGCACCCATATGGCCGCCATTGGTCACCACCGGAACCGCGCCATTGCCGATGCGCATTTCACTCATCTTGTCCAGCAGCAGTTTGGTGTCGGGCACATTGGTGGACAACAAAAAGGCGACGTCAGGCCGGGCATTACGCAGCTTTTGCACACTGGACGTGGCATCCGACATCGGTGGTGTGAACACCTCGTCCACACTCAGCTTGAGTTTTTCTCTGTCAAAGCCACCTTCGCGCATGGCTTTGGTAAAGCTCACGGGGGAAGCCGTGTTGTCCATCACGATGCCAACCGACTGCGGCGGCTTGCCATTGGCCTGCGTGGCCAATTTCACCAAAATCGGTAAGGCTGCAGCGGCCTGCGTGTTCGCGCTAGGCGACGTCTGGAAGACATACTTAAAGCCGCGCTCGTTGATTTGGTCAGAGTTGGCCACGCAGGCCAACGGCAAGGCGCCGCAGTCAGTCGGCATTGTGATGGACAACACAGCTTCCCCTGTGAGCTTTACCAAGGCCATGCGCGAGGGTGGCTTCGAGAAGGAAAAACTCAAGCTGACCGTGGACGAGGTGTTCACGCCACCGATGTCGGATGCCACGTCCAGTGTGCAAAAACTACGCAACACCCGGCCAGACGTTGCCTTTTTGTTGTCCACCAACGTGCCCGACACCAAGCTCCTGCTGGACAAGATGAGTGAAATGCGCATCGGCAATGGCGCCGTTCCGGTGGTCACCAATGGCGGCCACATGGGTGCGCCTGAGCTGTTGAAAGTGATGAGCAAAGAGTC
>JANOAP010000542.1:0-10078 GCA_031411175.1 Rhodoferax sp.
CCGCCGCGCAACATGCCCGGTGAAGGAGTCTGTGTCTTGGTGGCTATTCATGGCCGGTCCCTACGGGTCGTTACGCGGCCAGAGTGCGTCCATGTGGGCTGTGTGGCCTCTCGTGGTGCCACAAGGGCCTCTTCAGACAAAAACTTGGTGGCAGACCAACCACCGTCTACGGCGAGCACCTGCCCGTTGATCCAGCCAGCGGCGGGTGACGCGAGAAAGCAGACCGCCTCGGCCACGTCCTCAACGGTGCCATGCCGCTCTGATGGCGTCATGTCGTAGTTCATGCGCTGAAACCCCTGATCATCAAGCCGCTTGATCGTCATGTCGGTGGGGACAACACCCGGTGCCACAGCGTTGCTGCGAATGCCTGCACTGCCGTACTGGCACGCCATGTGAGAGGTCAGGCCCAGCAAGCCCGCCTTGGCCGCGGAATATGCGCCACCCCGGAGCCCGCCGACCAGCGCGTAGGTTGATGAAATGTTGACGATGCTGGAGCCCGCTTCAAACACCTTGATGGCCTCCCGGGCGAGACGGAAAGGTGCCCTCAGCATGAGGTTCAGGAAATAGTCCAGTGTTTCATCATCGGTCTCATGCACCGGCTTGGGGCTGCCGACGCCCGCGTTGTTCACCAGGCAGTCCAGGCGGCCAAAGCGTGACATGGCCAGTGCGACCGCTGCCGCTGGTGCTTCGTTCTGCATGATGTCGAGCGACAGGGTGGCCACGGGTTGCCGCAACTCATGGCCCAGCTGGTCCAGCGCTGCCAGCTTTGCGGGATCACGTCCTATGCCTACGACGGCAACGCCAGACGCCAAAAATTTGCGCGAGATGGCAAGCCCGATACCGCTTCCAGCCCCGGTGACAAGTGCGACACGCATCAGAGTGCTCCTGCTGGTTGAAGGTTGAACTTCATGAGGCTTTCATAATTCATCACAGTATCTTTGTCATTGCGAGCGCAGCGCGGCAATCCATGTCCTCGGTGGGTCACGATGGACTGCCACGGCCTTCAGCCTCGCAGTGACGTGTGTCGCGAATTGCGAAAAGATCATTTTTCTCCGGGCCGTGAGTTAAAGGGCCTGAAGAACGCGTAAGGCGTGCTCTTGCCTCGTTGCGGGTGCCCCCGATGTTTTCATACAAGTGCGCCCTCACCAAATACAGATGCGCATCGCATTCAGCGGTGAAGCCTATGCCACCGTGAATCTGGATATTGGCACCCGCGTTGGCCAGTGCGCAGCGGGCGGCCAGCATTCTGGCGGCATCATTTTGCAAGGGCGCGTCGGGCCAGCCGTCACGTTCGGCAATGGCGGCAAAGGCAATTTGTGCTTTCAGGGCCTGAGCCTCAATTGCCATGGTCGCGCAGCGGTGCTTCACTGCCTGAAAGGCGCCGATGGGCTGTCCAAACTGCACCCTGATTTTTGCGTATTCAACGGCCATGTCACGCGTGGCCTCGGCCATGCCAAGCAGCATGGCAGAAAGCAGCAGATGCGCCTGGCGCACCAGCGTGGTGTCGGCGGCGGAAATATGCCCCAGCACAGCGTCTTTGGGCAGCACACACCTGTGGATGACCACGGAGCGATCTGCCGACGCAACCAGTGCCGTCTCAAGGCCTTTGCAATCGATGAGTGCCATGCCTGCGTCATTCCAGAGCAGCGCATACGATGCCCCTTGCGGGTCCAGCAGATGGACTGTGGTACCGCCCAGGTTGCCCACCGCAAACGACGCCTCGAATGATCCGGTGGCGTTGGCGATGCAGGCGATCTTGTCGCCAGCAATGATGTCCTTGGCGATCTGAGGCTTGCCCAGCGCCATGGCCAGGCGCGCCGCGATGGTGGCGGCCAGGGCATTGGGCGTGACCAGGTGACGCCCAAGCTCGGTAAACAGCAGCATTTCCTCTACGATGCTGAATCCGGACCCACCATGGTCTTCGCTTGAACCCAGGCCGAACACGCCAAGCTGGGCCAGCGAATCGAGACGTGGTTGGTCCGGGCTGCCCGAGTGGTTGCCACGCAGGCGTGATACCGGGAACGCCTCGCAAAGCACTTTGCTCATGGACCCCACAATCTGGTTCTGGTCAGATGACAAATTCAAATTGATGGTCATTTGGCAGCCTCTCGGGGCAGGCCCAGAATGCGCTCGCCAATGATGTTGCGCTGCACCTCGGAAGTGCCCCCGGCGATGGTTTCGCTGAAAGATTCCAGGTAGGCGAAGACCCACTCGTCGGCCGAATTCATGTCGGCATTGGCAGCACCCAGCAGGTCCATGGCGAGTCGGTGTATACGCTGGGACAGCTCGGCAAAATACAGCCGCACCACCGAGCCACCAAAGGGGGTGGACGGGTCCTTGAAAAGCATGTGGTAGGTCATGGCGCGCAATGCGGCGGCCTCTGATCGCAGCATCGCAAGATCATGTAAAAGTGCGGGATCACGTGTCCTGGGCTCCCCGGCTGCAGCTATCTCAACAAGCCGGTTGATCTTGACCGTCAACTCCAGTTGCAGCGCTGTGGCGGCCGTGCTGCGCTCAAAACCCAGCGTCTGCATGGCGACGTTCCAGCCATCATGAAGGGCACCCACCACGCTGGTCAGCGGAATGCGCACGTTGTCGTAGAAGATTTCAGCAAAGTGCGTGGCACCGGCCATGTTCGCTATGGGCCGCACGGTGATGCCGGGGGTTTTCATGTCACAGATCACCCAGCTCAAGCCCTTGTGCCTTTGCGAGCCCGGTGCAGTGCGGATCAGAAGCTCCTGGTAGTCTGCAATGTCGGCGTAGCTGCTCCATATTTTGTGCCCGTTGACGACCAGGTGATCCCCATCGACAACGCCCGCTGTTCGCAGGCTGGCCAGGTCGGAGCCCGAACCCGGCTCTGAAAACCCCTGGCACCAGATGACGTCGCCCGCCAGTATCTTGGGCAGGTGCATTGCCTTTTGTGCGTCTGACCCACACGCGATGAGGGTGGGGCCCGCGTGGTTGAGTGACACAAAGGTGGGGTTCAGCGGGCTGGGTGCGCCTGCCTGCACGTACTCTTCATGCCAGATCATCTGGCGCTCCAGGCTGAGGCCTCGCCCGCCAAACTCCGCAGGCCACGACAGGCCTGACCAGCCTGCAGCGTGCAGCTTGCGCAACCACGCCAGCGAAAACTCTCTGGATGCCTGGCCGCTGTGTGGCGGGGCTGTGGCAGGCACGTTGGCCGTCAACCACTCGCGCGCGCGCAGGCGAAAAGCCTGATCGTCCTGGGTCAATTCGAAATGCATAAGACTGTGTTGTACCCCGAAATGCGGCGCATCTGCAAAATCCGAAGGCCTCTAAATAATCCCATAATATAGAACTTTATTTTCAATAATAAATCATTTATTTCACATAAACAACCAAATCACCTAATTGAAATGAGAAAAATTGCTATTTTATTAAATTCCATAGTATGGTACATTTAAAATCAACTTGGCATCAGGAGGAGTCATGGATTTCGGTTGGTCCGATCAGCACAAAGCGTTTCGAGCCAGAGTGCGCGACTTTCTTGCGCGCGAGCTGCCCGCCCATTGGGACCAGATCTCCCGGCATGGCCCAGGCTCCAGGGAGCAGACTGAATTCGCGCTTGAGTTCTGCCCCAAGCTCGCGGCTGAAGGCCTGCTGATACCGCATTGGCCCGCAGAGCATGGCGGCGCAAACAGCGCGCCGTGGGAGCACTTCATTTTGGGCGAAGAGATGTGGGCGGCGGGCGAGCCGCGTGGTGCCCAGTACATGAATGTCAACTGGATAGGCCCGACCCTCATGCGGTTTGGCTCCGCAGCGCAAAAGGCGCATTACCTGCCCGAAATTGCAAGCGGCAAGGGCATCTGGTGCCAGGGCTTCTCTGAGCCATCAGCCGGTTCTGACCTGGCTTCCTTGAGGACAAAAGCCGAGCCGGTGGGTGACACCTACGTGGTCAATGGTTCCAAGGTCTGGACGTCATACGCCGGGCTGGCGGATCATTGCTTCCTGCTGGCACGCACCGGGGGCTCGGGCAAGTCCGGCATTGCGATTTTTCTGGTGCCCATGACAACGCCCGGCATTGTGGTGCGCCCCATCCCCAGCCTCATCGGCATGGGCGACATCCACGAGGTTTTTTTTGACAACGTGGTGATCCCCAAGTCGTTCCGCCTGGGTGAAGAGGGGCAGGCCTGGCCCATCATTGGCTATGGCCTGTCGAATGAGCGGGTTGGCATTGCACGCTACGAGTTTTCGCTTCGGGTGTTGCGCGACATGGTCGCCGGGCTCAAGGCCCAGCAGCGCTTTGACGACCCCATCACCAAGTTCCGGGCGGGCCAGGCCTATGCGGCCTGCGAAGCCGCCAGAATCCTCGTTTACCGCGTGGTGGACCAGCGCACCCAGGGGCTGCCGCCCAGTGCAGATGCCAACCTGGCCCGCGTGGCCGTAGTGGCGGCTGACCACGCCGTGGCAGACTTTGGCCTGGACTTTCTGCCAGACACTTTTACCGGCAACGACTTCCCCATGCACCTGTCGCACCATGAGCGCGCCATCGCTGCGGGCATTGCGTCGGGCGCTACCGAAATCCAGCTCAACCTGGTGGCGAGCGACTACCTGCGGCTGCCACGGGAGGCAAGGGCATGAACTTCGAACCCAATGAAGACCAGGCCGCCTTTCTGGCGGCGGTTGAACGCATCACGGCGCACCATGGGGCCTCATGGGCACCCTCCAACGAGCGCCATCAGTTCTCTACGCAGCTTGAGCACGATCTAGAAGAGAGCGGTTTCTTCGCCTGCGCCCACGAGGCCAGCTTGGGCCTGGTCGCGGCGGCTGCCATGGTCATCGAGCTGTCAAAGCTGTCGGTGTGCGCAGAAATCGCCGCGTCCTCCCTCATCGGCCCGCTGGTGTGCCGTGAGCTGCCTCGCCCGCTGACCGTCATCTGGGGCGATGCCAAGCGGCCTGCGCGCTTTTTGCCGGTCGCACGCACGGTGCTGCGGGTGGATGGCAACCGCGTATTTGCTGCCGCCCTACAGGCGGGTGACGTGACGGCACTGGAGAGTGCGTTTGCCTACCCCATGGGCGTGCTGAAATCTGCCGACGCGCTTCAGTGGACGGTGATTGACAACGAGCATGCGCACCGCATACAAGACCTGTGGCGCGTGGGCATTGCCGCCGAAATCACCGGTTGCCTGCAAGCGGGACTGGACGCCGTGGTGGCCCACGTCACCGAGAGGCGTCAGTTTGGCCGGCCTCTGGGCGCTTTCCAGGGCATTCAGCACCGCCTGGCCGCAGCCGCCAGCAAAATTCAGGCGGCACGCTGGCTCGCATTGAAGGCAGCGCACACGGGCTCCAGTGTGGATGCCACCACGGCCGCCGGGTTTGCACAGAGCATCTCAACCACAATCTCGTACGACCTGCACCAGTTCATGGGTGCCATGGGCCTGACTCTGGAGCACCCGCTACACCGCTGGACCTACCGGGTCAAGCTGCTGCGGTCGGAGCTGGGGGGGGCTGAGCGGCAGTTTGTGGAGGTGGCTGATTTGCTGTGGGGCACTACAAGCGCAGTGCCTTTGACGGAAGTTTGACATATTGCCTATTTTGGATAAGATGGATGTATTGTTGAACTTTTTTCTTTGAACATGCAAACACTGACGTCCGCCAAGGTGCAAGCCAGTTTTGGTGAGGTTGCCGACATCGCCAAAAGCGGTGAACCAGTGGCCATCACCCAGTACGGCAGGCCCACTCTTCTTTTGTTCTCCTACAAAGAAGGCGAGGAGCTACTGCGTCTGCGGGCCGCCACAGATTTCAACAGCTACTTTGAGGCTCGATCCAGGGCGATGCCTGGCGATGAGCCCGAGCTCAGCATGGACGACATCAACGAGCTTGTCCATGAGCTCAGAGCCTAAAAAACTCGTCCTTGACACCAATGTCCTGATCAGTGCCGCGCTGTATCCGCATTCACCCGCAGCACGGGCAGTGACGGTGGCTTTTGCCTTCGGCAAAGTTTATAGGTCGCATGAGACCTTTCAAGAGATCAAGGCCGTTCTGAACCGGCCCAAGTTTGACCGGTATTTTGGTGACCCGGTGGTCACGCGGGCCAGGTTTCTGTCCCTTTATGAAAAGTATTCGACTTGGGCTCCTGTCACCGAAATCTCCACCGACTGCATCGACTCCAAAGACAACATGTTTTTGTCGCTGGCCTTGTCGGTTGGTGCGGATGCCATTGTTTCGGGTGACCAAAAGCACCTGATCCCAATGCATCCTTACCGTGGCGTAGCCATCCTGTCTGTCACTGATTTTGTGCAGCAGATGGCGCAGGATCGGGGGTAGGTGTGGATCGCCCGGATTGACTTGCCCGCTGCGCCTTGAACTCAGCGCAGTAGTCCTTCACCGGGGCCGGCAAGGTGGCCCATACCGTATCGAAGCTTGCTACTTTTTCAGTAGCTGGTTGTGCCCTGTCTGCGAGGAGCAGGACCGATTTTGACTTCAGACTTTGAGGTAGATGCTGGGGCACACCCAGGGCACGGTCTGCATGGCCGCTGCCGGCCAGCAGCAGCACGGTTTTGCCAGGCACGACCGCGCTGGCCAGGGTTTGTGCCATGGCCACGTCACGGGCAAGCTGGACGCGTGTCATGGGCTGGATCTGGCTTTCTGGCAGCAGGTCGCAATGGCCGCTGCGGATGAGTTGTTGCTGGGCCTTGAGGGCGGGTCCGCTCAGCAGCATGTCGAAGCGTGGATTGCGCATGGCCTCGCCCATGGCTGGCCGGGGCAGGTTGGCACCCAGCACGGGCACACCGGCGCGCACGGCGGTCATGATGGCCGGGCCATAGGCTGACCAGTTCCAGGCCTGCTGGCGCCAGTTCAAGGCGGTGCGGACCTGGTCTTCGCTGGCGTTGGCGTTGAGCGTTGCGGTTGAGCTACCCTGGTCAGCCATCTCGATGGCCACGGCGGCCAGCGCACCGCGCTCTGCCAGGTGGGTAATGACATCGCGGTGGATGCGCTGGTGGTCAGGCGCGTCGTGCTGCTCGCCCAGCAGAATCACGTCGGCAGGCAACAGCGCGTTGATGCGTTCAGCGATATTCGGGGTGGACGTTGCGCAGGCCGCCAGCAAAGTTGCCAGCACCATTGCCAGCACGGTTCCCCCCACGATTTTTGCGCACACCCGGCGCATGATGCGCTAGTGAACGACGACCGGGTTCTGAGCCAGCTCGGCGTACTGCTCCAGCGTGTCTTCCACTTCTTCCTGGGTCGGCGTCTTGAGCTGCCAGGCGGAGATGTGCTGCTGAAACAGCTCGGCCCAGGAGCCGTCCAGGTACACCTCTTTGCCGCTGCGCTTGTCCACAATCTCGAAGCCGTGGCGTGCCAGCATGGGCACGGGCTGGGTCTTCTGGGCGGCGTTGGCATGGGCCTGGCGCGCGTCTTCAAGTGCAACGGCATTGGCCAGCATGTGCGTGACCGTGTAGGTTTCAGAATCGTAGAGCGTGTGCATGGTGTTTGAGATGTCCGGTTCCCATTGTCCGCTATAGATGGAACCAACTGACACCAATTCAAGTATTCGCCGGTTACCTTAAGGGGCTTCGGTGGCGCGCCATACCTGGTCCACAAAGTCGTTATTACGGTCGGTGATCTTGATGCGGGCGGGCAGGTAGCCCAGTGTGGGTGCCAGCCAGAGCTCGGTTTTCTGGTCGAACTCGCGCCGTGCGCCGCGTGTCAGCTTGATGGTCATGATGTCACCGCCCGGCAGGCTCAGCTTTTCTTCGCCTTCCACCGTGACGACCCAGGTTTCCACGTCACGCGGGCCAATGGTTTCGAAGGTGATGCTGGTGCCGGGGGTGTAGCGCGCAGGCTCACCGGCCAGCATGGCACCCAGCTGCATGATCACGCTGAGCTGGTCTTGTGCGCCGGGCAGCAGGGGCCGGTCTGGCGTGTTGGCGCTGAAGGTCACGCGCTGCTTGTCGCGGTCAAAGTGGGCCGCCACTTCGCTGCGGAACTTGTCTGCAAAGCGCGTGGGTGCCAGGCCCTCAGCGGTGATGGTGCCGGTGCTGGTGCGCACCCGCGAACCCAGCAAAAACAGGCTGACCTCCATGCGCGCGTCATAGGTCTTGCCATCGTGCAGCCACAAAATCTCACCGCGTGCGTGATAGGTCAGGTTGTCTTTGAGGCCGGTCAGGTTGTACTTGATGCGGATCGAGCCCGGCAGGGTGAAGGCGCGCAGAGGGGCAGGCAGCGGTGGCGGCGTTGATGTTTGTGCGGCGGCGGGTGGCGCGGGTTCTGTCTGCGCAACTGGGCTGCTGGCGGGTGGTGTTGGCTTGGCCGCCTCTGCGGGTGCTGGGTCCGGGCTTGCAGTTGCTACTGTATTAATAGCTGCTTCAGCTTGTTCCGCAGGGGCTGCGGGCATATTTGGCTCTGAAACTGGCGCGAAAACAGCCTGCGGACCAATCTGGGTGGTTTCCACGACCGCAGGTTTGCGGGGGCGCGGCACGGTGGTGGGCTTGGGCGCGGCTTGAGCCGCTTTGGCCGTTTTGGCAGTCCCGGCATCGGCAGGGGTTTGCACGACGGGCTTGAACTCAATCATGCGCGTCGAAAAAGGCCGGGTGATGGCGCGGTCGCTGGCTTGCAACGCCATCGACGTGCCCTGCAGCACCACCAGGTGCGCCACCACCACGGCCCCAGTGAGGGCCGCGAGTGGCTTGAATGATGAAGTGACTGCTTTGTCATTGCGAGCGTAGCGCGGCAATCCACTCCCGTGTGGAGCGTGAGCAGGGATCGCCGCGCTACGCTCGCGATGACGAAGAAAAGGCATGTTGGGCAATTTCTACTGGCCTCGGCTCTTGGCGCCCAGGTCTTGCGACAGTTGCCGCGCTGCGCCGACCAGGCTGGTGGCCACCACGCCATCCCATGCCGGGTCAAAGGTGGGGGCAGACCCCAGCGCCACCAGGCCCAGCACCATGTGGCCGTCAAAATCAAACACCGGTGCGCAAAAGCCGGTCACGCCGGGCAGCAGGGTGTCTACCACGCGCGCCATGCCGCGCTGGCGTGTTTCTTTCAGCATGGCTTCAAGTTCTGCTGGCGTGCGGGGCAGGTCGCTCCGGTCTTGCTGCCTTGCGCGTGCCAGCTCTTCATGCAGCAAGGGCGCGATGGCCTCCCTGGACACATTTGCGGCAAAGCAGCGGCCAGTGGCG
Source organism: Rhodoferax sp. (assembly GCA_031411175.1). Classification (GTDB taxonomy): domain Bacteria; phylum Pseudomonadota; class Gammaproteobacteria; order Burkholderiales; family Burkholderiaceae_C; genus JANYCG01. The sequence continues at coordinate 9,141 of JANOAP010000542.1, forward strand.
CTGGAGAGCAGGGGCATCACGTCACCCAGGCGCAGGTTCACCGTGACCGCCTGCGGCGACTCTTCCCAGTGCACGATGGTGGGGCCCTGGTTGCCCCAGACAGCCAGCGCCAGCGTGTGGCCAATGTGATGCATCAGCGGGCCAATGCGCTCGCGGGCCAGCTTCACGGCGTCCAGCCTGGCCAGCGAGGCCAGCCCCAGCTTGAGCGCTGACGGGCCGAGGTCATAGTAGGTGGTGGACGCATCCTGCACCACCAGCCCCAGCCGCTGAAAACTCACCAGGTAGCGGTGTGCTTTGGCGGCACTCATGCCGGCCAGAGATGCCAGGTCGCGCAACATCAGCGGGCCTACCGCCTTGGCCAGCACGTCCAGCAACGCAAAGCCGACTTCCACCGACTGGATGCCGGCGCGCGCTTTCACCGGGGGCTTGGGTGTCGTGGCGGGTTTGGCAGGCATGGTGGACGTGGCAGGGAGAGGTGTTGATTTTTGAAGGCTGATTTCTTGGCGATTTCGATTAGTACAATCAGTTTAACAATACGTAATCTTGAGGATGATGCCCCATGAAACTTGCCACCTACAAAGATGGTTCACGCGACGGCCAGCTCGTTGTGGTCTCGCGCGACCTGAGCACAGCCCATTATGCGACGGGCATTGCCGACCGCCTGCAGCAGGTGCTGGACGACTGGAACTTCATCTCGCCCCAGTTGCAAGACTTGTACGAGACGCTGAACCGTGCTGGTGACGGCACTTCCAGTGCTGGCAAAGCCCGCCATGCCTTTCCGTTCGACCCGAAGATGTGCATGGCCCCGCTGCCGCGTGCCTACCAATGGGCAGACGGCTCGGCCTACATCAACCACGTCGAGCTGGTGCGCCTGGCCCGCAACTCTGAAGTGCCTGCCAACTACTACACCGAGCCGCTGATGTACCAGGGCGGCAGTG
>JANOAP010000543.1:0-1889 GCA_031411175.1 Rhodoferax sp.
GAGCCGCCGACCTGGATCACCATGTCAGGCACTGCCTTGCGCACACCGGCAATCAGCTCGTTGAATTTGGACAGGCGCTTGCTGCCCTTGCCGTCCAGTTCGCGCACATGCAGGTGCAACACCGAAGCACCTGCGTTGTAGCAGTCCACAGCCTTTTGAACCTGCTCCTCCATGGTCACGGCGATGTCTTCCGGGAAGTCCGAGGGAACCCACTCAGGGCCATAGGGGGCTGCGGTGATGACCAGCTTGTCCTGGTTTTCGGGAATAAGGGAGCCGTCTAGGAAGTTCATGGTGTGTCCTGGTGAATTGGGTTGGTAGAAATTGAAGATGTGAAGGGGTGCTGCCTAGAAGGGTGCATCACCCATGATGCCGGCGCGTTCCATCTTGCGGTGGCATGGCGGGTAGTCCATCACGGCGTAGTGCTGGGTGCAACGGTTGTCCCAGATGGCAACCGTGTTGGGCTTCCAGCGCCAGCGGACTTGGTACTCGGGAATCATGGCCTGGCTGATCAGGTATTGCAAAAGGCCACTGGTGCCCTGCGTAAAGTCCTGCCCTACCCGCACGTTGTCGGGGGTATGAAAATTGGTGAAGTGGGTGGTGAAGCCATTCACAAACAGCACTTTCTCGTTGGTTTCCGGATGGGTGCGTACCACTGGGTGTTCGGCATCCGGGTACATGGCCTTGAGCGCCAGGCGCTTTTCAATCGGCATGGCGGCACCAAAGGTGCATTCAATGCTGTGGCGCGCCCGCAAGTCGGCGATCTGGGTCTTGACGTTGGCGGGCAGGTTCTCATAGGCCAATGTCATGTTGGCCCACATGGTGTCGCCACCCACTGGCGGGCATTCCACGCAGCGCAGCACGCAGCCCATGGGTGGGTTTTCACGCCAGGTGGCATCGGTGTGCCACGAGATCTCATAGCGGTCATTGGGGGCCTCGGGCGACTTGTAGATGCGCACCAGGCCGGGATGATCAGGGTCGCTGCCGTTCACCGGGTGGTCTTCCAGCTCGCCAAAGCGGCGCGCAAACGCCACGTGTTCTGCCCGGCTCATGTCCTGGTCGCGCAGGAAGAGCACCTTGTGTTTGAGCAGCAGGGCCTTGATCTCGGCGAACAGGCTGGCGTCGCGCGATGCATCGGCCAGGTTCACGCCGACGAGTTCGGCACCAATGGCACAGGTCAGTGGCTCTACACGGATGGGGGTGCGGATGCGGTTAGCAGTGGTGGCACTCATGAATGTTTCCTTGCCGTTGTGCGGGTTGGCCGGTTACTGGTTCAACTGGATGTTGAATGTCTTGACGATGGCCGCATTGCGGTCAAACTCCGTCTTCACGGATTGCGAGAGCTGGGCGGATGTCAGGCTGGTGTTGGGCTCAAAACCGGCCGCTACCAGGCGGTCATGCATCTTGGGTGCCGATGCGGCCTTGAGCGTGGCGGCATTGATCTTGTCCACGATGGCTGAAGGTACACCAGAGGCCACCGCCGTGCCTACCCAGTTGCTGAAGTCAATGTCCGGGAAACCCTGTTCGGCCAGTGTTGGCACGTCGGGCAGCTGGGCGGAACGGGTTTTGCTGGCGACGCCCAGGGCCTTGAGCTTGCCGCCCTTGATTTGTGGCAACGAGGTCACGATGCCGTCAAACATCACGGCAATCTGGCCGCCCATGACTTGCGTCAACGCAGGTGGCGATCCGGCAAACGGCACGTGCTGCAAGTCCAGCCCGGCCTTCTGGTTGAAGATCATGCCCGCATACTGCGAGCTGGTGCCTGCGCTGTAGGACGCAAAACTCAGCTTGCCCGGATTGGCCTTGACATAGGCGATCAAGCCTTTGAGGTCTGTGGCCTGAACCGACGGCCCTGCCACCAGCACCATCGTGGCACGTGCCACGGTGGCCAC
>JANOAP010000544.1:0-3537 GCA_031411175.1 Rhodoferax sp.
GCACCAGGTTGGACAGCGGGCACGACACAAAAGACGCATTGGGCTCAACCAGGGTGACATTGATGCCATAGTCGGACCACAGGCGCACATACTTGGCAGCGGTTGCGCCACCGTAACCCCCACCCACCACCACCACCTTGGGGCCGCGGCCCGAACCGCTGCTGGCACAACCTGAAACCAGGCCCAGCGTGCCCGCGGCACCCAGCATGGAGCCGGCACTGGCAACAGACATGAACTGACGACGTTTCATGGTGTGCATCCTTATTTCTTCAGGGCTGAAAAGTAACCCGCCAGCTCATCCAGCTGTTGATCTGAATAGCCCTTGGAGAGCTGATGCATGATGGTGGCGGGCGTCTTGCCCGTCTTGAAATCCAGCATCTTCCTGAGCAGGTCATCCTTGGATTGCCCCGCCAAGGATGCCATGCCCGGCTGCGCAATGCCGCTGGTGCCATGGCAGCCCGCGCAAGACGCCGCCATGCTACGCACCTGCAAGGCGTCGGCGTAGGCCCACACCGAAACAACGGCGAGCACAATTCCTGCCAAAGCTTTCGTTCGTTTTTTCATGTTGTCTCCTGAAGTGTGAAAAATCAGAGGGTGATCAGATGGCGTAGTGATCGCCTTCGATGGCGATCTGCATGCAGACGGCGCGGCACATCTTGGCGGCACGCTCATCCACAATCCGGTAGTAAATCTGCACGCCATCACGGCGTTTATCCAGCACCCCGGCCTGATAAAGCGTGTTGAGATGCTGCGACATATTGGGTTGGGTGGTGCTGATTTCTGTGAGCAGTTCGCCCACATTTTTTTCAGAGTTGCACAAACTGCTGATGATCTTCAGACGCATGGGTGCCGACATTACACGAAACAGCTCGGCCGCCTGCTCAAACACCTGGTCAGGCTCAAGTTCGGCATTGGCAGATTTCTTTGAACCCCGTGTGGCCATATCCAATCCTCTGTTTTAGGGCTTCAGTCGCACCATCCTTGTGTGCCGCAATATATCCCTTTTGGAGACAGAATTCTTCACCGTTGCAAGACCACTGCACAAAACAGTCCCATGCGAATGATGTTTGTAATGAATGAACCTCCACTGCGCGTCCTGACTCAGTTCAGCGCGCCCGCAGTAATGCAACTGCGGCACGCACATCGGCGGCCCAGGCGCGCCGGTCTCGCCCCTGTGCGGTTTGCGGCTCGCCAAAGGTGATCACCACGGCGATGCCAGGCGTGCACAGCGTGCGCCAGACTGAGCCGAAAAGGGTGTCGTCATTGATGTAGCACGGTGCCTGACTCACCTGGCCTGTTCTTTGGTCAATAAATTGCAGGGCCACGGGTTGAACCGGCGCATTGGCCACGATGGCGGCCTGAAGCAGGTTGGCATGAAATGGCAAAAGCGTCAGGCCGTCGCTGGTAGTGCCTTCGGGGAACACCGCCAGCACGTCGCCCGCGCGAAGGCTCTCCGCCATGTGATGGACCACCCGCATGGCGTCTCGCCGCGACTCGCGTTCAATGAACAGCGTACCAACGCCGGATGCCAGTACGCCGATGACTGGCCACTGCTTCACGTCAGCCTTGGAAACAAAGCGGCAAAACCGCGCCGCGTGAAGAGAAGCAATGTCCAGCCACGAGATGTGGTTGGACACCAGCAGCATCGGGCCTGAAATGGCAGGGTTTCCCGTCACAACCAACTTGATGGCCAGGCGGCCCAACAACCCCAGGGACCATGCCTGAACGCGCAACTCACGCTGTGCCCGGGACAGCCGGGGAAAGCGCACAAGAATAGTGACGAAACCAACGATGACGTGTGCAAGAACACGCACCAGTCTCCCGACAGCAAAGAGCTGCTTCACGTGCCCCCGAACACCACTTGCCCACCCACCAGGGTGTAGCGAACCCGCCCCGGCAACTCATAGCCCGAGAAAGGCGTGTGCTTGCCCTGGCTCCTGAGGCTGGAGGGTTGAACCGTCCAGGCGGCGTTTGGGTCAAAGACGCACACGTCGGCCACGCCACCCACGACGAGCTTTCCGGCGCTCGCAGCCGTTGCGCCCAAAGAGTCGCCCAGAACCCGGGATGGGCCTGATGTCAGCGCTGCCAGTGCACGGCTCATGTCGTGCCCATCGTCCTGGCTCCACTTCAGAGCCAGGCTTAGCAGCAACTCAAGCCCAGTGGCGCCCGGCTCGCTCTCGGCAAACGGCAGCGCCTTGGCGTCTTCATCCACAGGGGTGTGGTCTGACACCAGCGCGTCAATCGTGCCGTCGGCCAATGCAGCGCGAAGTGCATCGCGGTCGCGCTGCTGGCGAAGTGGAGGGTTCAGGCGCGTGCGGCTGTCGAAATAGCCGATGTCTGTGTCAATGAGGTGCAATGAGTTGATGCTGACGTCACAGGTCACGTCCAGCCCTTCCGCCTTGGCCTGGCGAACCAGCGCCACACCGGCGGCACTGCTAATGCGACACAGGTGAACGCGTGCACGCGTGGCCTTCATCAGCTCAAATATGACGTGCAGGGCGATGGTTTCTGCGGCCACGGGTACCCCGGACAGCCCCATGCGAGTCGCCAGCGGCCCACTGGCGGCAACGCCCTGGCCGAGGTGCATCTCTTGCGGTCGCAGCCAAACCGGAAAAGCGAACGTGCTGGCGTACTGAAGTGCACGCAACAGGACTTGCGTATTGGCCAGCGGCACTTCGGCCTGGGTGAACGCAACGCAGCCCGCCTCGGTGAGTGCCACCATCTCGGTGAGCACTTCACCTTTGAGATTGCGCGTCAGTGCACCTAGCGGAAACACCCTTGCACCCTGCAACTTTTCTGCGCGAAAACGCAGCATTTGCACCAGCCCGGATTCGTCAAGCACCGGGTCGGTATCCGGCGGACACACCACGCTGGTGACACCACCGGCCACCGCCGCCGCCAGTTCGGACGCCAGCATGCCGGCATGCTCATGACCCGGCTCGCGAAGGCGCACAGCCAGGTCGAGAAAACCGGGTGCCACAACGCAGCCTGCTGCGTCAAGCACCTGATCGGGTGAAAAATCAGACGCTATATGTTTTATAGCTACTACATCACCATTTATAAGGGCCACATCGGCTTTTTCATCAAAATTGCTGGCAGGATCGATTACCCGACCGCCCTTGATCAGTATTTTCATATCAGGCCTCGTTCCCTGCAACGATGCTCATCACGGCCATGCGCACGGCAATGCCGTAAGTGACCTGCGGGAGGATCACGCTCTGCGCGCCATCAACCACCGCCGAGTCAATTTCAACCCCCCGGTTGATGGGCCCGGGGTGCATCACGATGCAGTCCGGTTTGGCGAGTTGCAGCTTCTCGGAAGTCAGGCCGTAGCTTTTGGAAAACTCCTGGCTGGAGGGCAGCAATGCCCCGCTCATGCGCTCGTTTTGCAGTCGCAGCATGATCATCCGCCGCATAGGTCCGCTCGGCGCGCAGCATCCTCACACGACATTTCTGATGGAGGGCGACACGCCGAGTTTCCTCAACCTGATCAACACTGGGCTCAACGAGCCCGAGCATCCTGACTGGGGCGGCTGG
>JANOAP010000545.1:0-1915 GCA_031411175.1 Rhodoferax sp.
CACGCGGGCGATGCACCGGTGGCCAATTCCATGCTTTCTGAGGCGTTTTCAAACTCGTGGCCGAAGCGCTGGAGCAACGCGGCCCGGTCAGTCAGGGGGATGGTGTCAAAGTCTTGCGGCAGGCGTTCGCTGCCGGATTCAAAAACCGTCATCGCCTGGGTTCGCAGGTTGATGATGCCGCCAAAGGTCTTGCCTTGGCCCACAGGCCAGGTCATGGGCACACACGGCATGCCCAACTCGCGCTCAATCTCATCCAGAATATCCAGCGGTTCGCGCACCTCACGGTCCATTTTGTTGACAAAGGTGATGATGGGTGTATCGCGCTGGCGGCAGACTTCGATCAGCCGCCGCGTCTGTGCTTCAACGCCGTTGGCAGCGTCAATCACCATCAGGGCGGAGTCGACAGCGGTCAACACGCGGTAGGTGTCCTCGCTGAAGTCTTTGTGGCCCGGTGTGTCCAGCAGGTTGATGACGTGTTCGCGGTACAGCATCTGCATGACCGAGCTGGCTACCGAAATGCCACGCTGCTTCTCAATCTCCATCCAATCGGAGGTGGCATGGCGTGTGGCTTTGCGCGCCTTGACCGAGCCTGCAATCTGGATCGCACCCGAGAACAGCAGCAGTTTTTCAGTCAGCGTGGTTTTGCCCGCGTCCGGGTGGGAGATGATGGCAAAGGTGCGGCGGCGGCGGGTTTCAGCGAGGAAGGACATGGGTTTTGCGGGGATGCGATCAGGCCTGGCATGACTTGGGTAACAAGCCTGTAGACAGCGAAAGTCTGAAAAAGGTAGAATTATCGTCTTCCGAGGAGCGATGCAGTTCATATTCATTGAACGAGGCTCGGACCGCGTGACCGAGCACTTCCTGCCAGATCACCGCACCAACTGCGCTCACCCACTGTTCTGTGAGGTGAGTCTTCCCAAGGCGAACAGTGGTTTTTCAAATTTACTTTTGGAGTGAACTATGAGCGTTTTGAAACCAGTTGCCAAACAAGATTATGCGATTGCCGACCTGAGTCTGGCCCCGTGGGGTCGCAAGGAGTTGAACATTGCCCAGACCGAAATGCCCGGCCTGATGTCTATTCGCGAAGAGTTCGCCAAGTCGCAACCGCTCAAGGGCGCACGCATCACCGGCTCCTTGCACATGACCATCCAGACCGGTGTGCTGGTTGAAACCCTGCAAGCCCTGGGTGCCGAAGTGCGTTGGGCCTCGTGCAATATCTTCTCCACCCAGGACCACGCGGCTGCGGCTCTGGTGGCTGCGGGCACGCCGGTGTTTGCCTACAAGGGCGAAAACCTCACCGATTATTGGGATTACACCCACCGCATTTTTGAGTTCACCGGCAAAAAGGGCTCGGCCGCTGAAGGCCCGAACATGATTCTGGACGACGGTGGTGATGCCACGCTGCTGATGCACCTGGGCACCAAGGCTGAAAAAGACATCAAGGTGCTGGCCAAGCCTGGCAGCGAAGAAGAAATTTGCCTGTTTGATGCCATCAAGGCCAAGCTCAAGGTAGACCCTACCTGGTACAGCCGCCGCCTGAAAAACATCCTCGGCGTGACCGAAGAAACCACCACCGGCGTGTTGCGTTTGAACGAAATGTCGGCCAAGGGCGAACTCGCCCTGCGCGCCATCAACGTCAACGACTCGGTGACCAAGAGCAAGTTCGACAACCTGTACGGCTGCCGTGAGTCCCTGGTGGATGCCATCAAACGCGCGACCGACGTGATGATCGCCGGCAAGGTGGCCCTGGTGGCCGGCTACGGCGACGTGGGCAAGGGCAGCGCCCAGGCCCTGCGCGCGCTGTCGGCCCAGGTGTGGGTGACAGAGGTGGACCCCATCAACGCCCTGCAGGCCGCAATGGAAGGCTACCGCGTCGTGACGATGGACTACGCCGCCGACAAGGCGGACATCTTCG
>JANOAP010000546.1:0-9016 GCA_031411175.1 Rhodoferax sp.
GTCTGAAGTGCACGGACCGTGGCCGTCTGACGGCCCGCCAGATTGAAGCCGCACGTCGTGCGATTTCCCGCCACGTCAAACGGGGTGGTCGTATCTGGATTCGTGTGTTCCCTGACAAGCCGATCTCCCAGAAGCCTGCTGAAGTGCGGATGGGTAATGGTAAGGGTAACCCAGAGTATTACGTGGCTGAAATCCAGCCCGGCAAGATCGTGTTTGAGATCGTCGGTGTTCCCGAAGAGCTCGCTCGCGAAGCATTCCGTCTGGCAGCTGCAAAGCTGCCCCTGCGCACCACTTTCGTGGCCCGCATGATTGGCCAGTGATCAGGAGAACGAGATGACGAAAGCTACTGAACTGCGCAAGAAAGACGTTGCCGGCCTGAAAACGGAAGTCAAAGAGCTGCAAAAAGCCCACTTTGGCCTGCGTATGCAAAAAGCCACACAGCAACTCAGCAACACTGCAACACTGCGCACTGCGCGCCGTGATATTGCTCGCGCCAAGACGATTCTTGTCGAGACGCAAAGTAATACAACCACCGCCAAATAAGGAGCCCTGAATGACGGAAGCTAAAAAATCCCTCAAGCGCACCTTGGTGGGCAAGGTGGTCAGCGACAAACGTGCCAAGACCGTGACCGTGCTGATTGAGCGTCGTGTAAAGCACGAGCTCTACGGCAAGATTGTCGGCAAATCTAGCAAGTACCACGCCCATGACGAAAAGGGTGAGTACAAACTGGGCGACGTGATTGAAATCACGGAAAGCCGCCCTATCTCCAAGACCAAGAACTGGGTTGCAACCCGGTTGGTCGAAAAGGCTGCTGCGGTCTAGGCCCATAAGGCGGATAGCTGCAATGCTTCACAAAACGGCTCACAATGTGAGCCGTTTTCATTGGTGTCTGCAATTCCTGCAGGCGCATTGTTAATTTAATGATTCAGGAGCAAGTAATGATCAAAGTAGGTGACACCCTTCCCGCTGCCACATTGATGGAGTTTTCGGAAATAGAAGGCAATGGCTGCAGCATTGGCCCCAATCCCGTCGACGTGGCCAAGGCCACCGCAGGCAAGACGATTGCGTTGTTTGCCTTGCCTGGTGCGTTTACGCCCACCTGTTCTGCCAAGCATGTCCCTGGCTATGTCGAGAAGTTCAGCGAACTCAAGGCCGCCGGTGTGGATGAGATCTGGTGCGTCAGTGTGAACGACGCCTTTGTGATGGGCGCCTGGGCGCGTGAACAGAAGTCTGCCGGTAAGGTTCGTATGTTGGCCGACGGCAGCGCGGCGTTTACCCAGGCCACAGGCTTGACGCTGGACCTTTCAACACGTGGAATGGGACTGCGCAGCAACCGTTATTCCATGCTCGTTAAAGATGGCAAGGTGGCGTCCCTCAATGTTGAAGGACCTGGCAAATTTGAAGTCAGTGACGCCACCACGCTGTTGGGTCAGGCCAAGGGCTGATTCAAAGCCTCAAAGCTGTGCCTTGAGGTAGTGCGCGCCCGCGATCGGGTTGTAATAGTAGGGCGGCACTTCTTCGAAGCCAAGATCTTCATAAAGCGCTCGGGCGGCTTCCATGTCATTGAGCGTATCCAGCAAAACAGCAAGATAACCTGCGCGACGGGCACAATTGAGGATTGCATCAACCAATTGTCTACCCAAGCCCAAACCACGAAATTCGGGCCGCACGTACAGCCGCTTCATTTCGCAGGCATCCGCATAGTCCACTGTATCCAGCGGCCTCAGGGCGCAACAACCTGCCAATTGGTCATCGACCAGCGCCGCAATCAGGGCGCCGCGCGGCTGGCTGTAGTCACCAGGCAAGCTGGCGAGCTCCAACTCGAAATTTTGGAAACACAGGTCAACCCCCAACCCGGCTGCATATTCGCGGAAAATTTGCCGGAACGCGGTCATGTCATCCGACGGCTGGCATTCAACGATCTCGACATGGGGGCCGCGGGTTGAGGTCAAAGCCATCTGCTTTGCCTGGGCTCAACCAGCGAGCTTGACCATGGTTGCCACCAGGCCAGCACAGACAGCGAACACAACAGCCGCCACAGTGCGACTGCGCGCATCATCATGTGAACTCTCCAGGACGTGTTCGAGCACCTTGTCCCCGTGAATCATGGGCTTGACCAGATTCTCTTTTTTCTTGAAAAGATAAAAGAGTATTGCCGCGACGTGCAGAATGACCAGCACGATAAGGACGCGCTTGCCAACCTCTTTGTGGTACCAGGTGCTGGCGCTGACCATGGCGTTGGAAACAAACTTGGATAAAGGGCCGGCGTTGGCAATATCGTCGTCGCTGAACAGGCCGCTGCCGACTTGAGCCAGCAAAAAGAGCAGCATGGCAAATACCGAGCCGGCCCCCAGTGGGTTGTGCCCGACCGAGTGTTCGGGCCGCCCAAGCCCTTTTAGATAGCGGACTATGGTGCCGGGCGCATAAATGAATGAAGCAAAGCGGGACCAGCGTCCACCAACCAGCCCCCACACGATCCGGAAAAGTAGAAGACTCAAAACGGCGTAGCCGCACCGAAAATGCCACACCATGGCATTGCCACCAATCTGCCCGGTAACCACAAGTGCAATAACGCAAGCAACAAGCGCCCAATGGAAAATACGGGTGGGCAGATCCCAGACGCGGGTTGTGTAAGTTGTCATCTGACTAATTCCTTAATCGACTGGCTCCTGGAAGCGCAAAGTCCAATTTTTTGAAAGACTCTCTATTGTGCTGTGTCCGGCAGGACGCAGAGCAACCCCCGTATTTTCCCTAGAGTAGACTGGAGTCGTAGAACTTTATAGACTGCAACAGAGTCAACTTTACGTACTCTTTCTCAACCTTTCACAGGAAACCTATGAAAACCTTCGCTTCTTTTGTCCTCGCAGCAGCGGTCGTCACGCTTTCTGCGCCGGCCTCTGCCCAGTTTGCCAAGCCCGAAGACGCCATTAAATACCGCCAATCGGCTTTGACCGTCATGGCATCGCACTTCGGTCGCGTCGCGGCCATGGCCAATGGCCGCGCTCCTTTCAATGCCCAAGTGGCAGCCGAAAGCGCAGCCATTGCGGAGTACATGGCAAAACTGCCATGGCAAGGTTTTGTTGCGGGCAGCGACACAGGCAACACGAAAGCCAAGTCTGAAATCTGGACCGACAGTGCGAAGTTCAAGGAAGCCAGTGAAAAAATGCAGGGCGAGATGACCAAATTTGCAGCCGCCGCCAAGACCGGAAACATCGACGCCATCAAGACCGCAGCGGGTGCCGTAGGTGGATCCTGCAAATCCTGCCACGACAACTTCCGCAAGGACTGAATCTGTCCTGAGGCTTGAAATGCTATATTATTTATAGCTGTTCAAGCATACCCCCAAAGGGCTAGAGGCTAATTTCGTTCCGAAATTAGCCTCTAGCCCTTTGGGGAACCGGCTCAGACCTGTGCCAGCAGGTTCTCGATCAAGCGGTGAAGTTCCGCGAAGTCGGGCTCACCCACATACCGCTTGACGATTTCACCCCGCTTGTTCACCACGTAGGTGGTTGGGGTCAATTTCACATCTCCCCAAGCCTTGGCAACACTGCCGGTGTTGTCGATGGCGACATGGAAGGGCAGTTTGCGTGTCTCGGCGTAATTGACGACATAGCTTGGTGGGTCGTAGCTCATGGCGACAGCGATGGTGTCGAAGCCCTTGGCGTGGTATTTCTGGTAGGTTGAAATCACTTTTGGCATTTCAGCCACGCAGGTCACACAACTCGTCGCCCAGAAGTTCACCAGCGTTACACGCCCCTTCAAATCCTCAGTCGTCTTTTTTGATCCATCGAGCAGGACAAAGGTTGATGCGGGTGCTGCCGATGCGCCGGTATTGTAAAAAACCGTTGCACCTACCGCCAGGATGGCAGCAGCTACGGCAAGATAGAGGCTTGGCTTCATTTGGGAGAAATATCCATGTATCGCAGACAGTTTAATTCCGTTTCAGCTTCGGCATTCGCATCGCTGATCGCACTTGCTCACCATCAGGCGCTGGCGCTTTCGCTGGGTGATCTGACCAATGCGGAAGCCTCGCAAGGCCTCAAGGTGGCATTGGAAAAAGGCGCTCTTGCTGCGGTTGGTTTGCTGGGTAAGACAGATGGATTCCTGGGAAATGAAAAAGTTCGAATTCCCTTGCCGGGATTCCTGGAGGATGCCGCAAAACTGCTGCGAAACTTTGGCCAAGGAGGACGGATTGACGAACTGGTTACGTCCATGAACCGGGCTGCTGAGACCGCCGTGCCCCTGGCGAAGGACATGCTGGTCGGAGCCGTTAAAAGCATGAACGTCAATGATGCCAAGAACATACTTTCAGGCGGTGCCACGTCGGTGACCAGCTTTTTTGCAGAGAAAACGCGCGATCCGCTGAATGTGAAATTCCTGCCGGTGGTGACTAAAGCCACAGAAAAAGTGGGCTTGGCCAACCAGTACAACGAGCTGGCAGGCAAAGCGGCGGGGTTCGGGTTGATGAAGAAGGAAGACGCCAACATCCAGCAATATGTAACCGGCAAGTCGTTGGACGGCCTGTATTTCATGATTGGTGAGGAGGAGAGGAAGATCCGGCAGGACCCCGTCGGCACCGGCAGCGCAATCCTCAAGAAAGTGTTTGGCGCACTGTAGTGAAATGACCCGGCTGGCTCGCCGGCGTCAGTTCAAAGCACCTTTGACATTTCGATCGCAAGCGCCTCGGGCAGCTGTTGTGTCATTTCGTCGCGATTGATTCGAGTCATGTTTTCACCCATCCAGCCAGCCATGGTAAGGGCGTTAGCCTCATAGGCGACCTCGATGAACGGAAAATTGGGGTGCATGCGCAGCAAGTCCGAGCGCAATTCATCAAACTTTTCATCCTTGAAGCGCTCATCGACGATGATCAACTCAGGCGCTTCCATTTCGCAGAAACGCACCGCCATCAGGGACGTCGGGACACTGTCCACCATCATGCCCAGGCCACGGCAAACGGTCTTGGCATCCTCGCGCAGTTTGATGTCGCTGCTGACGATCAGCACGCGGCGGCCTGCCAGCTTGCGGGACGCGCTATTCCGCCAGGCGTTGGACCCCAGATCCATTTCCATGGCCGTCAAACCATCATGCGTGTGCACTGTACGCGGAAACTCAAGCGTGAGGATTGTTTCATGGGTGGACTGATCTCGCTCAAGAAGAGCCCCGATGGCCGTGGCGATTTCAGCAACCAGATACCAGCTCAGCCGTTCAGGCATCACAGTCGCGTCTTCCAGAGACCGACTCGCAGTGACGGTCTGGCTCGTCCGGAGCTTCAAGACAGCATTTGCGGGCCAGTTTTTGACCTCAAGGGACACGACCAGCCGCTGACCCAGCTCGCCTGCCCAGTCAACGGCAGCATCAATCAGCGCGGCCAACAACTCCGGGTTGACCATGACGGAGACAGGCTTAACGCTGCGATGCAGTTGCACCCCGTGCATGCGAAAACTGTGCGCATGCTCATCCAGAATGTGGTTGACCACCAAATGAAGGGCCACCTCCTCTTCAGCGTACCGGCCTCGCCCGTCCGCAACCTTCTTCAGTAACTGGCTCTGGACAGCAAGTTTTCCAATATCCCGAACGACATCACCAAGGGGTTGCATCTGGAGTTGCGTCAGCGCGCCGCTTGCCATCAGTGCATTGACTTGCCGCCGGAGTATGCCCAGAGGCTCCGTCAGCTGCGCGCCTATCACCCCGGCCAGTCTGTAGCCCGGGCGCTCGTCGCCGGTCATGGCAACGTCCATCATGCGCTCCAGCGCTGCGGGTATGGTGGCCAAATATCGAGTCTCTGGCGCTTGGGTGTGGAATCCTTTCATGACCAAGATTACAACGCAATTAGGCTCGTGCAAAACGTAAAGTTTTGCCACGCAGGATTCGCTTGGATAATGGCCCTATGACGATGCTTACCCCTGTTTTTTTGCTGCTGCTCACCTTGGGTCTGGGTGCATGCAGCCCGGCACTCAATTGGCGTGAAGTCCGGGTCAAAGCCACTGATCTGGTTGCGATGCTCCCCTGCAAACCCGACAAGGGCACCCGGGCCGTGCCTCTTGCGGGCAAAAACGTCGAAATGCACATGACCGGGTGTGATGCTGCCGGTGCAACCTTTGCCATTGCCAATGTCAAATTGGCCCAACTCTCGGAAGTAGCTGAGGTACAGGCGCAATGGCGCGCTGCAACGCTTGACAACATGGTTGCCCGCGCATCCCAGGAGGCTTTACGCAAGGAGGTTCCGGGTGAATCGTCCACTTCCAGGGCGATGGTGCTTGCGCAGGGGCAGCGCAAGGACGGCACGGCCGTCACGATGCAGGGCGTGTGGTTTTCGCGCGGCGCGCAGGTCTTCCATGCGGTCGTGTACGCCCAGCAGATAACACCGGACACCACGGAAACCTTCTTCGCGGGGCTCAAGTTTCAATGACCGCCTTGTCCCGGCGATCAGCCATTCTGATTTTTCTGGCCTTTGGGTTTGCGTACTTTTTCTCTGCCCTGATACGCGCAATCACGGCCACGCTGTCGCCTGCTTTGACAGCCGAGTTCGCCCTGAACGCGCGTGACTTGGGCCTGCTGGCGGGCGGTTATTTTCTGGGGTTCGCGGCGACCCAATTGCCTCTGGGAGCCTGGCTGGACCGATATGGCCCTAAACGCGTGATTCTTTGTTTCCTGACAGTTGCCGTGCTGGGCTGCCTGGCCTTTTCTTGGGCGACCAGCTTCGTGGGGCTGCTGGCGGCCCGGGCGCTGTGTGGCGTAGGTGTCAGCGCCTGCCTGATGGCACCATTGACCGGGTATCGCCGCTGGTTCGATGCGACGACCCAACTTCGTACCAACTCGTGGATGCTGATGACGGGCTCGCTGGGTATGGTGGCATCCACGCTTCCCGTCCAGTGGCTGATGCCGCTGGTAGGTTGGCGGCCGCTGTTCTTGGGCCTTGCGGCACTCGTGCTGGTGTCCATGGCCCTGATTGCATGGCAGGTCCCTGACTGGCCCCGCTCTCAACCACCGTTGCAGGCTGCGGACGCGGATGCCCCCCCCGCCAGTTACCGGGAAGTCTGGAGCCATCCCTATTTCCGCAAGATGACGCCGATTGGTTTTTTCAGTTATGGCGGTCTCGTGGCCATGCAAACCCTGTGGGCTGTGCCGTGGATGACGCGGGTCGCAGGCTTCACGGCCATCGAAGCGGCAGCTGGTCTGTTCTGGCTCAATGTAGGCATGCTGGCCAGTTTCTGGACCTGGGGCATGATCAACCCGTGGCTGGTGCGCCGTGGTTTGAGTGCAGAGCGACTGATCCGGCGTGGGCTGCCGCTGAGTTTCGTCCTGCTTGCTATATTAATTGCAGCTGGCAACGCACTACCCTCATGGGCTGGCTGGCTATTTGCCCTGTATTGCATGAGCTGCACGTTTGTGTCGCTGGCGCAGCCCGCCGTGGGCATGGCCTTTCCTGCGGCCCTGGCAGGACGGGCGCTGTCTGCTTACAACCTGGTGATTTTTGCGGGCGTCTTCTTCGTCCAGTGGGGCATTGGCTTGCTGGTAGATGGTTTTCGAGCCCTCGGAATGTCAGAGGTTCAGGCATTTCAAGCCGCATTTTCAGTGTTCCTGTTTTGCTGCGTCGCGTCCTACGTGCATTTTCTGATGGCAAAAAGTCATAATAAAGACGTTCATGAATAACGGCATCCTCATCATCGCCCACGCGCCGCTTGCCAGCGCCTTGCGCCAGTGCGTACTGCACGTCTTTCCAGACAGCGCTGCCATGATTCAGGCCATTGACGTGCAACCCAACGTGCCGCCAGAAGAGAGCCTGGCATCGGCCAGGATCACATTGACCCAGCTGGGTACAACCCACACGCTTGTTCTGACCGATATGTTCGGTGCCACGCCCTGCAACGTAGCGCAAAAGGTGGTGGATGGCATCAAGTCCAAACTCATTGCCGGGGTCAATCTGCCCATGCTGCTGCGTTGCATGACTTACCGGCACGAGCCACTGGACGCATTGGTAGCGCGGGCCATAGCGGGCGGCGCGCAGGGTGTGATGCAAGTGGCCATCACGGCACCCCAAAACCAGGTACGGAAAAAGAATGATCAAGACATCCATCAGCATCAGCAATAAACTGGGCCTTCATGCCCGCGCCTCGGCCAAACTGACCAAGCTGGCCGGCAGCTTTCCCTGCGAGGTCTGGATCGCCAAAGGCGAGCGCCGCGTCAACGCCAAAAGCATCATGGGTGTGATGATGCTGGCAGCCGGCATTGGCTCCACGGTAGAGCTTGACACCGATGGCGATCGCGAACAGGAGGCCATGAATGCGCTCCTGGCCCTGATCAACGACAAGTTTGGAGAAGGAGAATGACGCAATTTCCCGACGGGCCACCCCTAGGGGAATTAGCCCCCTCGGGGGGCAGCGACCCGCGTAGCGGCGGAGCGTGGGGGCTATGACCTTTGCCATCCACGGCCTTGCGGTCGCCCGTGGCATTGCCATCGGGCGGGCGGTGCTGGTGGCATCGAGCCGCGTGGATGTGGCGCACTATTTCGTGGAGGCTGGACAGGTAGATACCGAGATTGACCGCGTGCGCGTCGGTCGCAACGCGGTGGTGGATGAAATTCACCGCCTGCAAAAAACCATCGGGCTGATGGGCCCCAAAGAAGCGCCCCACGAACTCGCTGCATTGCTGGACGTGCACCTCTTGCTGCTTCAGGACGACGACCTCGTTGCCGGCATCAAACACTGGATTACAGATCGGCTTTACAACGCAGAGTGGGCGCTGACATCCCAGTTTGAGGTGATTGCACGCCAGTTCGATGACATGGAAGATGAGTACTTGCGTGAGCGCAAGGCCGATCTGGAGCAGATCACAGAGCGGGTTTTGCGAGCCATGAAAGGTGTGCCGTCGCCCATTGCCGCGCCCAGAACGCAGCGCGCAGGGCGCAAGCCGTCGCAGCAAGACCTGTTGCTGGACGACACGGTCGATGTGCCGCTGGTGCTCATCGCGCATGACCTCTCCCCTGCTGACATGTTGCAATTCAAGCAAAGCGTG
>JANOAP010000547.1:0-13636 GCA_031411175.1 Rhodoferax sp.
GTGCTTTGACCAGCACAACGTTGGTAAACAGCCAAATCCCGCCT
Source organism: Rhodoferax sp. (assembly GCA_031411175.1). GTDB lineage: Bacteria > Pseudomonadota > Gammaproteobacteria > Burkholderiales > Burkholderiaceae_C > JANYCG01. The sequence goes on from JANOAP010000547.1 coordinate 45, forward strand.
TTGGGCCTAAATGCCTTGTCGGTGTCTTATGGATGATTGGGTTACAACGCCGGTTTAACGGCAAACGACGATGCATCCAGCATCAGCGTGTGGCCGTCGGGCGTGGCTTTGGCCACGGCTGCTGCGCCAATCTGGCCGCTGGCGCCGGGCTTGTTTTCCACAATCACGTTTTGGCCCAGCGCCTCGCTCAACTTGGGAGCCAGCAGGCGGGCCATGGTGTCTGCGCCACCGCCTGGCGGGTAGGTCACCACCAGGGTGATCGGTTTGCTAGGCCAGGCGGCAGTCTGCGCTTGTGCCGGGCTTGTTGTCAGCAGGCTGATGAGGCCCAAAGACGCTATCAATACAGTAGCTGTCCAAGCCTTTGCTGCGGGCGTTTGAGGCTTGTTTGGCTTGTCATTTTGGGTCTTCATGGTGTCTCCGGTGCAAAAATGAGGGAAATCAAGGTCAACGAACCTGGGCGGTGTACTGAAACGCGAACGCATCGGCCAGCGTGGTGCGCAGCTCAACGCAGCGGCCGCCCAAGTCAAAGGCACGCCGGTCTACCCGCACGCAGGGGTGGGCGGTATCCAGGTTCAGCAGCGCGGCCTGACTGGCATCCAGCAGACCAAAACTCAGGGCATCTTCAGTGCGGTGAACGGTCACACCGCAGACCCGTTGCACCATGGGGTAGAGCAGGTCGTCCCAGGCGGAGGTGTCGGAATGTGCCAGTGCCTCAAACTGCGGCAGTGGCAACGATATTTGCTCCAGCAGGCAGGGCACACCGTCCAGGCTGCGCAGGCGCTGCAGTTGCAGCACGCTGGCCCCGGCGGGCAGGCCCAGTGCGTCGGCGGTGGCTACAGAGGCTAACTGGACCTCGCGCTTGAGGATGTTGGACTGCGGGGTGCTGCTGCGTTCATTCCCCTGTGAGAAACGGAAGAACCGCAACATCGATGCTCCGCCCAGCCCGGTGCGCACAAAGGTGCCCCGGCCATGCTGGCGCTCAAGCAGCCCTTGCGCCACCAGCAGCGCCAGTGCCTGGCGCAAAGTGCCCAGCGCCACGCCATGTTCTTTGGCCAGGGCGGTCTCGGCCGGCAAGGCCGTGCCGGGCACCCACTCGCCCTGGGTGATGCGGGCACGCAAGCTGGCGGCCAGCCAGCCATAACGGCTTTGGCCAGGGGCGGGCTGGTCCGGCGCAGTGACGCCTCCAGCGCTTCCACTGCTGGCAACAAGAGGTAAGCTGATCTTTTTCATTGATTTAGTCTTCTAGAGGACTAGAATATAAACCATGTTATCTCCAAAGTCAAAAAGTCCGCTTGTGCCCACTGGTGCCACCCCCTTGCTTGCAGCGGTGGACACCCATTTCCACATGTTTGAAGCAGGCCAGTCGCTGCCGGGAGCCCGTTACACCCCGGCCTACGGCGCGCCGCTGGCCACCTGGCAGGCGCATGCGGCTGCCGTGGGGGTGACCCACGGCGTGTTGGTGCAAACCAGTTTCATGGGCACAGACAACCGCCTGCTGCTGGCGCAACTGGCGCAGCACCCCACCACCCTGCGGGGCGTGGCTGTGGTCGCTCCAGAGGCCACGTTGGCGGCGCTGATGCCATGGCATAACAACGGGGTGTGTGGCATACGCCTGAACCTGGCCGGGCGGTCGCATGACATGGCGGCCTGGGCATCGGCCACCGCTTTATGGGATGCGGTGCTGCACTTGGGCTGGCATGTGGAGTTGCACACCGACACGGGTGCCTTGCCGGCGGTGTTGGCAGCCCTGCCACAAGCCTTGCCGCTGGTGGTAGACCATTTCGCCAAACCGGCGCAGGCATCGGCACACGATGCCACGGTGCTTGCGCTGTTACGACGCAATAAGCGCGGCCAACAGATCGCTGCAGGCACCCCGCCCGGCGTGTCTATCAAACTCAGCGCGGCTTACCGCTTGGTTGAGGGCGTAGACCCTGGCACGCTGGCCCGGTTGTGGCGCGACGAACTGGGGCCGCGGGCGCTGTTGTGGGGCAGCGACTGGCCGTGCACCAACCACGAGTCAGAGGCAGACTACCCGCAACTTCTTGGAGCGCTGGACGACTGGCTGGGCTCCGTACCGGCGCATGTGCATGCGGTCCGGACGACGAACCCGCTGCGTCTTTATTGGGGTGACTATGCCGCTGGCTGATCTACAGCCAGCACCGCGCTGAACCTGCCGGAACTCACATCAGCGCCCTGGCTTGCAGCGCCACATCCCGGTGCGTGGCAAACCAGACCCCAGGCAGGGACTTCATGTGGCGGATCAGCTCTTCCAGAATGAACATGCGTGAGCGGTAACCAATGACGTGCGGGTGCATGGTGAGCAGGAACAGGCCACCTTCCTCATAAGCCGCATCAAATTCGCGCCGGAAGATGTCCAGCACGGCGGTGGGCGCGGTGTAGGGGCGCAGTGCCGCAAAACGGTTCATGTTGAAGTACACCGCGTCGTCGCGAATCCACTCCACGGGCAACTCGACGATGCCGGTGCGTTCACCGTTTTCTTCCAATTCGTAAGGGTCGTTGTCCGCCATCAGCGACGAGTCATACAGCAAACCCATCTCGCGCTGAATCTTCAATGTGGCCGGGGAGAAGTCCCAGGACGGGGTACGCATGCCCACGGGGCGCACGCCCGTGATTTGGGTGAGTGCGTCAGACGACCGCAGGTGCAGATCCCGCTCAACGTCTTCAGGCAGCACGGAGTTGAGTTCATGAATCCAGCCATGCAATCCGATCTCGTGGCCTTCCGCCACCACGCGCCGCTGTTCATCAGGGTAGAGCATCGCCGACACAGCGGGCACAAAAAAAGTGGCTGGCACGCTGGTGCGGGCTAACAGCGCCAGGATGCGCGGCACACCCACACGGCTGCCATACTGGCCCCATGACATCCGGCCGATGGATTGACCGCCATCCCGCAGCTCGTTGGTGTCGTGGTCACTGTCAAACGACAGGGCCACGGCGCACCGGGCACCGCCCGGCCAGCTTGAGGGGCGCAAGCTGCGGCCTGCACGCACCTGGTTGACGCGGGCGCGCCATTCGTCTTCCGGCCAGCACCAGGGCTCATTGTTGGGGGTGTTGTTAGCTGTCATGTTTACGTATCTCCAGGGGAAAGTGGCAGGCAGCCTCGTGCAAGCCGTCCGTAGCGCCCAGAGCGCGCAAGCCCGGCAGGTCTGTCTTGCAGGTTTCCTGGGCCTGCACACAACGCAGATGAAACGCACAGCCGCTGGGCGGGTTGATGGGGGAGGGCAACTCACCGCGGATCGGCTGGATGTCTTGCACCGGCGAGCCGTCTGCGGCGAGTCGCGGTGCGCTGTCAATCAGCGCCCGGGTGTAGGGGTGGCGGGGCGATTTGAAAATCTGCTCGGTGCGGCCCAGCTCCACAATGCGCCCGAGGTACATGATGGCCACCTGGTCACTCACATGGCGCACCACGCTGAGGTCATGGCTGATGAACAACATCGTCAGGTCAAGCTCGCGGCGAAGCTTGAGAAAAAGGTTAATGATCTGTGCCTGGATGGACACATCCAGCGAGGCCACGGGCTCATCACACACCAGCGCGTCAGGCCGCATGGCCAGTGCACGCGCAATCGCCACACGCTGGCGCTGGCCACCCGAAAACTGATGCGGGAAACGTTGCGCTGCCGCCGCGTCCAGGCCGACTGCTTCCAGCCAGCGAACCACATCATCTTTGGATTGGGCCGGTGTGACCAGTCGGTGCGCCAGGGGCCCTTCCGCAATGGTTTCACCAACCCGCATGCGGGGGTTGAGCGATGCATACGGGTCTTGAAACACCATCTGGATTCGCGTGGTGGTCTTGCGCCCGCCTGCCATCACCGGCTCCCCGGCCACACTGGTTTTACCCAGGGTGGCGGCCAGAATGCCGGCCGCCACGCGACCCAGGGTGGACTTGCCACAACCCGACTCGCCCACCAGACCGAGGGTCTCGCCTTTGGCAATGGCCAGCGACACGCCTTCGACCGCGTGCACAACCGTGGGGCTGGCAGCCGAGCCAGTGAGCCGCTTGGCCAGGCGCTCGGTGAAAGGCGGTGTGGACGTGAAGCGGCGGGTGATGCCGTCCAGCTTGATAAAAGCCGAGTTCATAAGGCGGCGCTGCCAGGCGGGGCAGATGACAGCGGGTGGTGGCAGCGCCAGGCTCTGTTGCCTTGCACCGTGGGCTGGGGTGCCTTGCTGCAGGCATCGGTGGCATGGGCGCAGCGGTCTCTGAAGGCACAGCCGGAGGGCAGCGATGCGAGGGACGGGGTTGATCCCGGAATCTGCACCAGGTCACGCCCCGGCGCAGCTCTAGAGGGCAGACTGTCCACCAGGCCCTGGGTATAGGGGTGGCGCGGGTGGCGCAGCACCTCGGCCGTCGGGCCTTCTTCAATCAGACGGCCCGCGTACATCACCAGCAAACGGGAGGCCAGCACCGAGACGGTCGCCAGGTCGTGGCTGATCCAGACCAGGCTGACACCGGCATCGCGCACCAGTGTTTTCATCTCGACCAGAATTTGCGCCTGAATCGACACGTCCAGCGCCGTGGTCGGCTCGTCGCAAATCACCAGGGCCGGGTTGTTGATGAAGGCAATCGCAATCGCCACGCGCTGCCGCATGCCGCCGGACAACTCGTGCGGGTAAGCGTTGAGCCGTCGCTCGGGGTCGGGAATCCCCACCTTGGCCAGGGCGGCCAATGCACGCCCGCGCATCGCCGCAGCGTCGGGCTTCCCATGGGCCTGCATGGCCAACTGCATTTGGGCCGATACTGTCAGCACCGGGTTGAGTGTGCTCATGGGGTCCTGAAACACCATGGCGAGTTGCCGCCCCCGCAAAGCCCTCAGGCCCGAGCGCGGCATGCCAATCAACTCCTGTCCGTCGAGCCGCACGGAGCCACCCGCAATGCGCCCCGGTGCATCAATCAATCCAAGGATCGAATAACCCGTGACACTTTTGCCTGAGCCGGATTCGCCGACCAGACCAACAATCTCACCGGCATGCACATCAAAGGACACACCATCCACGGCCCGTGCCACACCCGCGCGTGTGGCGAACTCGGTGCGCAGATCCCGCACCTGTAACAAGGCCTGCTTCATCGCTTGAGCCTCGGGTTCATCTGGTCGCGAATCTGGTCACCCACCAGGTTGATGGCGACGATGAGCACAATCAGCGCCAATCCGGGGTAAATCGAGATCCAGTAACGGCCCGACAGCATGTACTGGAAACCATTGGCGATCAACATGCCCAGTGACGGCTCCGACACGGGCAGCCCCAGACCCAGGAACGACAAGGTAGCATCCAGGGCAATCGAGTTGGCCACCTGCACCGTGGCTACCACGATCAGCGGTGGCAGGCAGTTGGGGAGCACATGGCGAAAGGCGACCCGGGCGGCGCTCAAGGGCGTGGACAGGGCGGCTTCCACATAGTCTTTGGAGCGCTCGGCGGTGGCGGCACCGTGGGCAGTACGCGCAAAGTAGGCGTATTGCGCGGTAACCAGGGCCGCAATCAGTTGCCACTTGCCCTGCCCCAACAGGGCCGCCAGCACCAGCGCCAGCAGAATCGCCGGGAAAGACAATTGCAGGTCAATAAAACGCATGATCAGCGCCTCGGTCTTGCCGCCCACAAAACCTGCCAGCGTGCCCAGCGAAGCACCCAGCGAAAACGCGATGGCACCGGACATCAACCCGATCTGCAGCGAGATACGCAAACCATAGATGATGGCTGAATAGAGATCACGGCCTTGTGCGTCGGTGCCCATCCAGTGGGTAAAGCCACGGCTGCCCACATAACCCGGTGGACGGCGTGCGTCGGTCAGCACCAGGGTGGCCAGGTCATACGGGTTTTGCGGTGTGATCAGCGGGGCGGCAAGCGCCATCAGAATGATCAGGCCCAGTACGGTGACGGCGACAGTTGCGATGCGGCTGTCAAAAAACTCGCTCAGGAACCGCCTCAGCGGTGTTTCTGACACCGGGTCGCTATTGTTGTGTTGGGTCATGCCGTTTTGCGCGCGCGCAGGCGCGGGTCCAGGGCGACATAGGCAATGTCCACCGTCAGATTAATGGTAATGAACAACAAGGAGACCAGCATCAGGTAGGCCACCATCACCGGGCGATCCAGCGTGGAGATCGAGTCAATGATCAGCTTGCCGACACCTGGCCAGGAAAAAATGGTTTCGGTCACCACGGCAAAGGCCAGCGTGGAGCCCAGCTCCAGGCCAAACACGGTGACCAGCGGAATCGCGATCAGCCGCAGCACATGGCGGCGCAAAATAGTGGCTTCACTTTCACCGGCGGCACGTGCAAACCTCACCATGTCGGTGAGCATCACCTCCCGAGTTCCGGCGCGGGCCAGACGGATCATCAAGGCCATTTTGAACAACGCCAAATTGATGGACGGCAGCAGCATGTGTTTGAGGCCGTTGGGTGTCAGGAAGCTCCACTCGATGCCCAGCAGCGGGATCGTGTCGCCCCGTCCACCCGCTGGCAAAACCCCAAAGGTGACTGCAAAGGTGAAGATTAGCAGCAGGCCAATCCAGAAGGTGGGTACCGAGAAGCCCAGCACAGAGACTGCCATGATGGCTTTGGACAGACGGCTGTCGGGTGCGTAACCTGCATACATGCCCAAGGGCACGCCCAGCAGGGTCGCCCCCATGACGGCAGCCAGTGTGATCTCCAGCGTTGCGGGCAGGCGCGAGGTGATCAGCCCCAACACGGGTGTGTTGTAAACAAAAGACCGGCCAAAATCGCCCATGACCAGGCGCTGCAAAAAAGTGCCGTATTGGACCCACAGGGGTTGGTCAAACCCATAGGCCCGGATCGTGGCCAGGCGGATCTCCTGCGTCACATCCGGTGCAATCATCACGTCGATGGGATTGCCTACCGCATACACCCCCACAAACACCAGTGCCGAGATGATGAACATCACCACGGCGGCCTGCATCAGCCGCTGAATGACAAAAGCGAGCATGGGTGTGGACCTAGTCCCAGTCCGAGGTGATCAACCCACGCGTTTCTGCCACGGCCACGTCCCAGACCGATGCCATGTCAGCATCGGGGCGCTGGTAGTGCCCGCCAAAGTTGCCGTCACCAATCAAGGCTTTTTTGGCACCCGGATCCATGCGCTGGTAGCGCGCCAGGTCGATCATGGGCTTGGCCTGGGTGGGCAGCGCCACACCCGCCAGACGTGTCCAGGGGAAGTTCTCCATCCAGGAGGCGTGGGAGGCGACCGGGTCAATGGCATTCACCTTGGCCATGGTTTTGGGCGCACTCCACCAGTTGTGCCACTTCACTTGAACACCCCGGTTGCGGTCCAGCCACTCAAGAATGGCACCGTGGGCGGGTGAATTGCCACCATGCCCATTGACGATCAGGATCTGGCGAAAACCGCTGCGTACCATGCTGTCGAGCACGTCCACCATCAGGGCGCACAAGGTGGACAGCCGCAGGGTCACGGTGCCGGGATAGTCCACAAAACTGGGTGTAAAACCATAACTGATGACCGGGAACACGGGCACATCCAGTGGCTCTGCGGCCTCGATGGCGACACGTTCTGAAAGGATCACATCCACACACAGACTGAGCAGGCCGTGTTGTTCGGTCGAACCAAGCGGAAGCACGGCGCGCTGGTCGTGCTTCACGTGTTCTTCTACCTGCATCCAGTTCATGTCGGCGATGCGCATCGTGGGGCTCCTTCAGGGTTCGTTGGCGGGGGTCTTCGCGGCCGGGTCGGCAGGCGAACTGTCAAACATCGCCAGCACCACCTTGGCCATCAGCGCGGACAGGGTTTCCTGCTCGACCAGACTCAAGGGTGCCAGCATTTCAGCCTCAAGAGCTACAAACCGTGGCATGGCTTCATCAAGGATGGCCTGGCCCTGGGGTGTCAGGGCCAGGTTTTGCTGGCGCCGGTCGTTTTCGCCCTCGCTGCGCCGGATCAGGCCCAGTTTGGCGATGCGGTTGACAGCCCGGCTCAGGGTGTTTTTGGGGAAAGCGGTGGATGCAGCAATCTCGCTGGCGGTAACACCATCCAACAGGCCCAGGCTGTAAATCACTACAAATTCAGCACGTGACAGGCCAAACCGCTCCTCCACCCAACCATACAGGGGCGTGTTGTAACGCAGGCCCAAGTAATTGAAACGCGCCGAAAACCCGCAGGGGTTGCGCCACAGGCGGGCGTGGGTGAAGACATCCAGCCGATGCCGCCCAAGCAATTCCGCACCCGTGCCCGCGTAGAGTTGGCTTGGTGCGACGTCATGTTTTTCTGAAATTAGTTCCAAAATGTATTGGTTTGATAAGGCTCTCAAAATTCTATCCATTTACCGTTCCATTGAGAACCAGTTGCTGGATGAATTTTCAAAATAATTTAATATTTGGTTCTGTTTGGTACTTATTAGAAGAATATCTAAAGACTAAAAATTAAAATTGGTTCCAAAAGGTATTGACTGCAGTTAACGGGTCGCTGTAAATTACAGGTTGTAAGGCCAGCGGTTTGCGTTGTGTCAGCTTATGGAGAATCAAGATGCGCTCTTTCATGACGGGTGTGCTGTGCGCCACGGCACTGGTCACTTCGGCGGTTGCCCAAACACTCACCATTGGAGTGCGGGGTGGGCCTGACTCCATCGACCCTCACTTCACCGCAACGGGGACCCATGCCGAAGCCTTGAAGCATGTGTTTGACACACTGGTCTGGTCGGGCGACGGCCTTGAACTGGAGCCCCGGCTGGCGGAAAGCTGGCGGGTGGTCAACGACAGCACCTGGGAATTCAAGTTGCGTCGGGGTGTCAAGTTTCATGACGGCACCGACTTCACGGCACAGGATGTCAAATTCTCGATCGAGCGCATTCCCGTGGTGTCTGGCCCCAACCCAACCACCATCTATGTGCGCCGCGTGAAGGAAACCAAGATCATCGATCCCTACACGATCCAGGTGGTCACCGATGGCCCGGCCCCGACCCTGCCCAATGACTTCATTCGCCTCTTTGTCGTGTCTGCCAAGGCCGCGGCTGGTTTGACCAAGGACACGGCCAACGAGGCCTTCAATTCTGGCAAGGCCGCCATCGGTACCGGCCCTTATAAATACGTGTCCTGGCTGCCCAAAGGTGATCTCGTGCTGGCCCGCAACGATGCGTTTTGGGGCACCAAAGAACCCTGGGTGCGCCATGTCCGCAAAGAAATCCCGAATGACGCGTCACGTGTTGCCCAGCTCAAGGCCGGGCAGCTGGACCTGATCACACGTGTGCCCGACACCGATGTCGCCACCCTCAAGCGCGACCCCAAGCTCACCGTGGAGGTCATTGACACGGTGTATGTCTTCAATGTCGAGATGGACATGCGTGACAAAGCCCTGAACGTAAGCGCCAAGGATGGCTCGCCACTGGCCAAGAACCCTTTCCAGGACTTGCGCGTACGTGAAGCGATTGACCTGGCGATTGACCGCAAGGCACTTGCCGAGGTGGCCATGGAAGGCTTGGGCAAACCCGTCAACCAGATGGTGACACCGTCTATTTTTGGTTTCAACAAGGCGCTTGGCGAGCGCAAGTACGACCCGGTTGCTGCACGCAAGCTGCTGACCGAGGCGGGGTATCCCAACGGCTTCAAGCTCCAGTTCTCGTTCACGCAGGACCGCTTGCCGGGTGATCGCCAGGTAGGAACCTCCATCGCCCAGATGCTGGCCGGTGTTGGCATAGAGGCCCAGGCGAATGCCCAACCGGCGGCGGTATTTTTCCCGGCGCGTACCCGGGGTGATTACTCCATGTCCATGTCCGGCTGGGGAACCTTGACGGGTGAATCGCACTACACGCTGTCTTCGCTGGCCCACTCCAACGACAAAGACAGGAAGATGGGGGCCTTCAATGTGCTGGGGTACAAAAATCCGGTGATGGACAAGCTGTTGCAGGACGCCGCTGTTGAGATGGACCTGGGCAAACGCCGCAAGTTTCTCGAAGATGCCAATGCACTGGTGGAAAAAGACCGGCAGCGCCTGCCCATCGTGGCCGTGGGTTCGGCCTGGGCCATGCAGAAAGACAAGGTGACGATCAAGCCGCGGGTGGACGAAGACACGCTGGCCATGAACATCAAGCCGGCCAAGTGATTGGTGATGTCGGAAATTGCACTGGGGTTGCACGGCGGTTGCGGCACGCTGGAGCGCAGCCTGCAAAGCGAGGCCGACTGGGCTGACAGCCGCGAGCACCTGGCGCAGGCTCTTCGTGCCGGATGGCGCGTGTTGCGGGCGGGCGGTTCCGCCCTCGATGCGGTGCAGGCCACAGTGGTTGTCATGGAAGACAGCCCGCACTTCAATGCGGGCCATGGCGCAGCGCTCACCGAGCGTGGCGAACACGAGCTGGATGCGTCCATCATGGACGGTGCCACGTTGGCAGCCGGTGCAGTGTGTATGGTGCGCCGGGTACGCAACCCGGTGGCCGCCGCACGCGCTGTGCTGGAGGGCGGGCAAGCCGTCTTGCTGGCGGCTGAGGCAGCTGACGCATTTGCATCACAGGCTGGCCTTGAGATGGTGGACCCTTCGTATTTCACCACCCAGCGCCGTGTAGATGCGCTGCACCTGCTGAAACAACGTGCGGCCACGGGTGCTTTTGTACCGGCCTCGGAAGCCGAAAAACATGGCACGGTGGGCGCAGTGGCGCGGGATGTCCGTGGCAACCTCGCGGCCGCTACCTCGACCGGGGGCTTTAACAACAAACCAGCCGGCAGGGTTGGCGACAGCCCCCTCATTGGCGCGGGCACCTATGCCCAGAACGGCGTTTGTGCTGTGTCGTGCACGGGCCAGGGCGAAATCTTCATCCGCCGGGTTGCCGCCTATGACCTGGCGGCGCGTATCCACTACGGAGGGCAAACGCTGGTTGATGCGGGCAAGGCCCTGGTGTTTGGCACCCTAGCCAGCCACAACATTGGTGCGGGCATGGTGACCCTGGGGGCGACCGGCAACCCCGTGGCTCCGTTCAACACCTTGGGCATGTACCGGGGCTGGATCACCACCAGCGGCGACATGACGGTCGCTACCCACCACGAGTTGCATGAGTTGGGGGCTGTCTGATGGCACCGGTGGCGCGTGAGCCGATTCTGGTCTGGGGCGCTGGCGCCATCGGTGGTGTGTTGGGGGCCTACTGGGCGCGCGCCGGCATACCGGTGTTGATGGTCGACATCGTGCCCGAGCACGTGCTGGCCTGCCGAACCACGGGACTGGCCATCAGTGGCCCGGTAGAACAATTCAACCAGGTCATACCGGCTGTCACGCCCCAGGAATTGCAGGGGCATTACAAAACCATTGTGCTGGCCGTCAAGGCGCAGGCCACCGAATCTGCCGTGGCGATGTTGTTGCCCCACTTGGCCCCAGACGGGTTTGTGTTGTCGGCCCAGAACGGACTCAACGAGATCACCATCGCACGGGCCGTGGGCCGGGAGCGAACCATGGGTTGCTTCGTCAACTTTGGTGCCGACTGGCTCGGTGCGGGCGAGATTTTGTTCGGTAACCGGGGGGCAGTGATTGTGGGTGAAATCGACGCCAGCGTGCGCGACCGCACACAACAGATGCACCGCGATTTGCAGGTGTTTGAGCCCGATGCCGTTCTGACGGACAACATCTGGGGCTATCTGTGGGGCAAGTTGGCCTATGGCGCGATGTTGTTTGCCACGGCCCTCACAACTGACTCAATGACCTCGAACTTCGCTGATCCGAAGCGTTTTGTGGTGTTTGACCAACTCGCACGCGAGGTGATGGCGGTGGCCTCGGCACGCGGGGTGGTGCCGGTAGGGTTCAATGGTTTCGACCCCGCCTGTTTTGCACCGGGTGCAACCGCCACAGGCGCAATGGCTTCGGTAGCCGCGCTGGCTGAGTTCAACCGCTACACGGCTAAAACCCACTCCGGCATTTACCGCGACCTGGCCGTTCGCAAACGCAAGACCGAGGTGGACCCTCAAATCGGTGTGATCGCCGAGATTGGCACTGAGGTCGGCATCCCCACACCCGGCATCCGCTGCCTGGTGGGCCTGATCCACGATATCGAAGAGGGGCGGCGGCCCATGGCGCAAGCAACCTTCGATGTGTTGATTTCGGTCTGCCGGGATGCACAGTCCCGCACCGCGTAGCCAGCCATGAAACTTGACTTTGCTGGCAAAACGGCCATCGTGACCGGTGCAGCGCATGGGTTTGGACGCGCCATTTGCCTCGCGTTGGCCGAGAGTGGCGCCAGTGTCTGGGCGCTGGACATTGTTGCAGATGAACTCGCCGAAACCAGGCGACTCTGCACGCAACAAGGCGGCGTGTGTCAGAGCCGTATTTTGGACATCACCAACCCGATAGCCGTACAACAACTGGTGAAGGAAGTCTGCGAAACCAGTGGCCAGGTGGACATTCTGGTGAACAACGCGGGCGGTGTGTTGGGTCAGGTGGGGCAGCCGCTGGAGCGCGTTACGCCTGCGCAATGGAGCGACATCTTTGCGGTGAATGTCAATGGTGCGTTTTACCTGTGCCAGGCGGTAGCCCCCGGCATGAAGGCAGCCCGTGCCGGGCGCATTGTCAACATTGCAAGCGGTGCGGGGCTCACCATCAGCCTGACCGGTATTCAGGCTTATGCTGCGTCCAAGGCGGCCCTGGTCAGCTTGACGCGTCAATTGGGCCATGAACTGGGTGAATGGGGCATCACCGTCAACTGCATCGCCCCTGGTTTTGTGCGCTCGAACCCCAACACGGAACGCCAGTGGGAGGCCATGGGCGCGGAAGGCCAGCAGGCCTTGCTCAAAGGCATTGCGCTCAAGCGGCTGGGCACACCCAGTGACATTGCCTGCGGAGTTTTGTTTTTTGCGTCCGAGCAGGCCGGCTGGATCACTGGCCAGACCATTTCCATCGACGGGGGCAAATAAGGTCAGGTGGCCAAGTCTGCAGGTCTGAGCCAGATAATGAGGTTGTTCCATACAACAACCGCAGACCAACCCGAGGCGACGACATGCAAGGCGCAACCCGCAACATCCTTATTTCCGGCGGCAGCAGCGGCATTGGTGCGGCCATAGCCCGCGCCTTTAAGGCGAGCGGTGCACAGGTTACCGCGACCGGAGTCACACAGACGGAGGTCGATGCAGCGCGGGCCAGCGCCGACATGGCGGGCATCGCCCTCACGGTGCTTGATGTGCGCGACGCGCAAGCTGTCAACGGGCTGATAACGTCGGTTGGCGATCTGGACGTGTTGGTCAACTGCGCCGGGGTGATCCGCCGGGGCGTGGAGCACGACCCCGAGGTATTTGCCGACGTGCTCAACATCAACCTCACCGGCACCATGCGCCTGTGCACGGCGGCACGGCCCGCACTGGCTGGGCGCCGTGGCTGCATCATCAACACCGCTTCCATGCTCAGCTTCTTTGGCGGTGGCCTGGTGCCCGCCTACAGCGCCAGCAAAGGCGGCGTGGCGCAGCTCACCAAATCGCTGGCCATTGCCTACGCGGTGGACGGCATTCGGGTGAACGCGGTGGCACCCGGCTGGATTGCCACGCCCTTGACGCAGGCCCTCACGCAAGACGCCGAGCGTTCGGCGCAAATACTGGCGCGCACGCCGCTGGGCCGTTGGGGCACACCGGAAGATGTGGCCGACCCCGTGCTGTTTC